>NZ_JBHXCW010000063.1:0-35458 GCF_042725365.1 Lentzea sp. NPDC060358
CCTGTGGACGGTTGCCGACGTGGTCTCGCTGCTCGCCGACCCCGCCCACCGGGTCGCGGAATTGGGGCTGGACCAGGCTTTCGACGCCTCCCGCGCCGTGCTGGACGCCGAGCTGCGGCGGGCGCACGCCCTGCTGGCCGGGCGGGCACCCGGCCGGTTCGGCGTGGCGGGCGCCGCCGCGGTGCTCGGCGTAGCGCCGCGGCGGGCGCACCGGGTGCTGGAGCAGCTGGTGGACCTGCACCTGCTGGTCGTCGACGGTGCTGATGGCTACTCCTTCCACGACCTGGTGCGCCTGCACGCGGCCTCGTGACGAACGGGTTCTCAGCAGCGGTTCAGCAGGGCGTCCGAGAGCGCGACGTACTCCGGGTCGGTGACCTTGAGGTGGTAGATGCTCTTGGTGTAGATCCACGCCCGCGCGTACTCGCACTGGTAGGACGCCGGGGGCAGCCACGCGCCCGGTGGCCGCTCGGCCTTGGCGGCGTAGCTCGCCGCCGAGACCGACAGCAGCTGCGCGTGCTCGACGTCGTTGGCGAACACCGCCCTGCGCTCGGCCGTCCAGGCGCTGGCCCCCGCCGTCCACGCGTGGGCCAGCGGCACCAGGTGGTCCGTGGTCACGGCCGACGGGGTGGTCATCACCGCCCCGTCGTAGGGGCTGGTCCAGCTGCCCCCGGTCACCGGGCACGCGCCCGCGGGCACGGCGGTGGTGGCGTCGCGGCGCAGCGCGACCTGCCGGGCGTCGCAGGTGTCGACCGCCCTGTTCCAGTGCGGGAACAGGGAGCGGCTGTAGCCGGTGGCCGATCCCGAGGGGTTGGACCTCAGGTCGTCCAGCACCTCCAGGGCGACCTCCTTGCTCACCGTCGGGGGCAGCTTCGCCCCGACCGTGTTGACCCGCAGGGTGTTCTCCAGGGCGTCGGCGTAGTTGCGGGCGCCGGAGACCTTGGGGTGGAACGACTGCGCCGACGTGGGCGAGTCGGGGTCCTCGCCGAAGGTCTTGTCGAGGACGATGTGGTGGATCGTCTGCTTGGCCGGGTCCTTCGCGCAGGCGTTCTCCATCTCGAACTCGTCGCGCGGGTCGGAGAACAGCACGCGCCCGTCGGTCTGCGCCATCGTCGCGACGACCTCGTGGATCGCGTCGTTGAGCAGGTCGGCCATGGCGTTCATGAAGGTCATGTCCCAGTGGCTCAGGCCCAGCGCCGTGCAACCGCTGTCCGTGAGCCCCGGCGGGAAGAGCCGGGGATAGCCCAGCACGAGGATGCGCGCGTTCGGCCCGGCCGTCCTGATCTGCTGGAGCGCGGTGCGCACCGACGGCTTGACGCGGTCCCTGATCACCAGGGGCACCGCCTCCCCCAGCGAGGCGGGCACGGGCGCGCCACCGCCCAGCCAGTCCTGGCCGTCCATCTCGCTGCGGCTGCAGTCCGACGTCGGGTCGGGCGAGAAGACGGTGCACATCTGCACCACGTCGCCGAAGTGGGCGTCGTTGCCGCCGATGCTCAGCGCCACCGTGGTGGTGTCGGCGTCGACGAAACCGCGTTCCAGCTGTGAGAGCTCGTGGTACTGGCCCTTCCCGGAACGGCCCCAGGCGTCGGCCACCGCGGCCGGGAGCAGGTGCTGCGTCCGCGCCCCCGAGCAGGCCGTCAGGTGGTAGTCCATGGTCTGGTCCCACGAGTCGGCCTGCGCGCCGATCGACAGCGCCCGCCCGGGCAGGGCCGCCTGCCGCGACCACGCCTTCGTCGAGCGGTGGCAGGCGTTGCGGTAGGCCGGGCCGGTGTAGCCGGCGTCGTCGGACTCCTGGTAGTAGTCCCCGCCTCCCGACACCGAGGCGCCCTCACCGGAGGCGTAGGAGTCGCCCATCACCACCATCTGCTCGGCGGGCTTGCCGCTCAGCGGCTGGAACGCGATGGCGTCGAAGGCCAGCGCCTGGCTGCCGTCACCGTCACGGGTGATCGAGTCCAGCTGCACGGACGGCGTGCCGCCGAACGGGAAGGCGCCCAAGGACACCCACTTGTTGGCACGGGTCTTCTGCAGGACCACCCTCGTGCGGGTCTGGCCGTTGCCGAGGTTGATCCGGTACTTCGCCTGCTGGCTGTGCGCCTGGTGGTCGGGCATGTGCACCATGACCCGCGCCCACTGGTTGAGGGTGCGGCCCAGCGTCCAGGTCCCGCTGACGTACTGGTGGCTGCCGACCGAGTCGGCGTTGCGGGTCCTGGTGAACCAGAAGTGCCCGCCGAAGCCGGCGCCCAGCTGGTGGAAGTCCACTTTGGAGTGGTAGAGGCCGTCGTCGTGCGCGGGGAACGTCAGCGCGAAGGTCCCCGAGTTGCTCCACGGCCGCTGGCAGCCGGCGCGCAGCAGGGGCGCCGTCGGGGAGTCGTCGACGATGAGCGCGTTCGACGGCAGCCCCGACGTGGTGCAGTTGGGCGAGCGGCGCGGGCGCGACTCGTCGGTGTAGACGCCGGCGACGTCGGCGTCCGGTGGTTCCGGTGTACCCGGCGCGGCGATGCTGTCCGCGGGGTTGCCGCACGGGCGGGTGGCCGCCGCGCAGTCCTTCCACTGCGCGGAGCTGTGCCACCAGCAGTGGAAGTCGGAGGTGGTGCAGGGCTCCGCGGCGGTCTCGACGTTGTTGGGGTTGCAGCGGTTGCCGAACTGCACGGAGTTCACGCAGAACGTCCTCACCGGCGGCTTGGCCTCGGTGCGCTTCTCCTTGCTCGTCCACCACGCCTGCTTGTAGCCCGCCTCGTAGCCGTCGCCCCCGGTGTACTTGACGATCGGGTACGCCGCCCAGCCGATGACCTTCTCCGGGTAGGGCCAGTACTGCGGGTGCTTGGCGTCCTCGTAGCGGTTGTCGTCCAGGAACGGCAGCCGGTCCGGCGGGAAGTCGGTCCTCGCGGGGTTGTTGGTCCAGCCCAGTCCCCAGTTGCCGGCGGCGTCGGTGCACGTGGGGCTCGGCGTGCAACCGGAGGTGTTGCCGGTGCTCCCCTGGGGGTTGATGCCGCTGTTGTAGGCCCACAGCGCGGCGAACCAGTTCTCGATCCGCGAGGGGTCACCGCCGTTGAGGGTGATGCCCATCGACTTCGTCTGGTTCCACTTGTCCTGGAGGATGCGCACGCCGGCGGCGATGTTGCTGGCGTAGTCGACCGCGACCGCCAGCTGCTTCTCCGGCGACAGGGTGGTGCCGGCGCCGGGCGTGCCCGCCTTGCGCATGCCGTCGGTGACCTGCGCGACCCCGTACCCGCAGTCGACCTTGGACCAGTCGATCGCCCAGCCGTCCTCGGCCCCGTAGAAGCTGCCGATCAGCGGGTTGCCGGTGACGCCCTCGACGACCAGCGGGGAGGCCTGCCAGAGGTTCGACTCCTGGGCCAGCACGCCGAGCATGATCTGCGCGGGCACCCGGCCACCGCCGGTGAGCTCGGCGGGCTCGAACATCACCTGCGGCGACCAGGACGTGGTCATGCCCGAGTTCTTCCAGTTGGCGGGCCGGGTGATCAGGAGCTTGTTCTGCACCGCCAGCTCCGCCGCCCACTCGACCTGGCTCCAGTGCGGCTGGTACACCTGCAGGTTCACGTCGTTGCGCTGGATCGAGCAGCGGCGGTCCTGGTCCACGGGATCGGTGGACGGACCGGCGGCGCTCGCGGCGGGTGCCCGGCGGCCGGTCACCGCGGGTGAGTCGGCGAGCCCCTGGGCCACGTCGGCGCTCTGCCGGGTGGCGGGCCGCACGCGGAACTCGACGTCCTGGCCCGTGGCGGGAACGCGCGCGGCCAGCCGCACTCCCTCCTCCGGGTTCGCGCGCTCGCCGGGCCGGGGAGCGCGGTGGCCGAACCCGATGCCGCCGAGCGTCGACACCTCGGCGTCGGCCTCGACGTCGACCTTGCGCACGGAGGCGGGCATCACGCCGGTCCTGGCGGGCTTGCCGGTGATGAACACCTTGCCGCCCACGCCACCGGTGACGCGCAACGCGGCCCAGTTCCCGCGGGCGAGCTCCGCGACCCGGCCCGCGGCGACCCGGCGCACGCGGCCGTCGCCGCCGTCGCGGTCCATGAACACCACGCCGCCCTCGGCGTCGGCGCGCAACCGGAACGGCACGCCGCCCGTGAGCGCCAGGTCGCGGGACTTGCCTTCCTTGTCGATGGCGACGACGCGGGAGCCCTGCGCGGCGGCGATCCCGTCCCCGTGGGGAATCGCGGAGGTCACCTCGCCCTGGAGCTCCTGGGCGCGCACGACCGCACCCGTGGTCGTGTCGACGGTGTTGAGCCGCGTGACGCCGAAGTCCACGACGCCGGACTGGGTGAGCACCGCCGTCTCCCCCGTGCCGCAGCCGGGGTTGTAGTAGGCGAGCGACACGGTGGTGCCAAGCTTGGTGACGTGCCCGGTGGTCAGGTCCACGACGGCGGCGAAGGCGCCCCGGTCGAACAGGTGGCCGCGGTTGGTGAAGTGCCGCGGCGCGTACACGACCACGGCGCGCTTGCCGGACCCGGTGACGCAGGCGTTGCCGATCCACTGGTCGGTCTCGATCCACGACTCGCCCAGCGTGGCCGCGGTGCGCCAGGTGTAGCCGGTGGCGGATTCGGCGACGAGCAGGTGCAGGCCCGTGGAGTCGCCGCTCGTGGTCCAGGCGAGGTCCTGGGAGGTGTCCCAGCCCTCCGCCAGCACGGCGTCGCGCCTCTTCGGGTCCACAGTGGACCGGTCTGTTCCGGACTCGGTCGCGGGTGGTGGCGGTGGCGGGGCCGCTGATGCCTGGAACGCACTCAGCAGGGAGCCGACCACCGCCACGCACAGCGCGAACGCCGTGGTGCGCTTGTTCAGCACGCGGATCTCCATCCTCAGGATCGCGGGTCCATCGGAGGGAATGCTGGGTCAGCGCGCTTCAGGTCCGGTTCGAGGATTGTTCAGGTCCAGCGCCGCCCTCAGGTCTGGCAGGCCGGGCACCACCAGGTCTCGCGGCCGTGCGCCGTGCGTTCGGCCGCGCGGAACGCGATCGGCGTGCCGCAGCGCAGGCACGGTCGTCGTGCCCGCCCGTAGACCCAGTGCCGGGGCCGGGGCAGGCCGGTCGTGTTCTGCGACGGGTTCTCCGAGACCGCGTGCCGCAACCGCCGCCGGGCGTCGGTGAGCAGCACCTCGAGCCCGTCGACGGACCCGGCGGCCCGCCACGGGCTGACGCCGTGCAGGAAGAGCAGTTCCTGCGCCCACATGTTGCCCAGCCCCGCCACCCGGCGCTGGTCGAGCAGCGCCGCGACGACCGCGTCCTCGCCGGCGGCCGCGACCCGTGCCACCGCGGCGGCGATGCCGTCGGCCGCGTCCGTGCCGAGCAGGTCCGGGCCGAGGTGGCCCACCACGGCCCGTTCGTCGGACGTCCTCAGCACGGTCAGCACCGGCAGCGCCACCCCGACGAGGGTGCGTCCGTCGTCCAGGTGCACCGCGATCCGCAGCTGGGGCAGCACCCGTGCGGGCAGCCGCCTGCCGGGGCGCAGCACCGACCACGAGCCGCTCATCCTGAGGTGCGAGTGCACGGTCAGACCGGCATCGGTGCGGGTCAGGAGGTGCTTGCCCCGCGCACGCCACTCGCGGATGCGCTGCCCGGCGAGGTCGACGGTGGCGAAGCGCGGGTGCCGGACGTCGCTGCGGGTGATCAGCGCACCGGCGGTCGCGGTGTCGAGCCGCGCCGCGAGCCGCGCCACGCTGTCCCCCTCCGCCACCACCCCATCATCGGTCACGCGAGCCGGCGCGGCAGCGCTCGTGGGCCGCCCCGATCGGTGCGATGCTGGTGGGGTGGCTGAGCCGGAGCACACGCCCGACGGGCACTTCGTGATCATCAACGGCCGGCGGTGGCGGGCCACCGACCCCGCCGTCCCGGCCGACCCGGCGGCACGGCTGCGCCGCCTGCTGATGGCGGCCCGCCGGGACGTCGGCACCGCCCTGCGCGCCCAGGACGCCGAGGCGGAACGCGACGCCCGCGACCGGGTCCAGCTCGCGAAGGTGGCGCTCGGCGAACGCGGCACACCGTGGTGGGAGCAGACGGCCGCCGAGCGGGAGCAGCGGTGGCAGGACGGCCTCGCGGCGCTGGACGGCCAGAGCACCTGAACGGCCGCACCGATCACCCTCGCCGTCGTCCCACCCGGCGTTACCGTGGGTGCACGTCGCTTCAGGGGTGGAGGTGGTGCGCGGTGGAACGACGCGTGTCGGTCGCGACGCACTGGGGAAGTTTCGTCGCCGTGGTCGACTCCGGCCGGCTGGTGCGGATCGAGCCGACGCACGACGACCCCGCGCCGTCGCCCATCGGGCCGGGCATGGTGACCGCCGCCGACGACAGCGCCCGCATCCTGCGCCCGGCGGTGCGCAGGGGCTGGCTGGAGGGCAAGCCCCGCACCGGCGACACGGCCAGGGGCACCGACGCCTTCGTGGAGGTGAGCTGGGACGAGGCGATCACGCTGGTGAGCGACGAGCTCCGCCGGGTCCGCGCACAGCACGGGGACAGCGCGGTGTTCGGCGGTTCCTACGGGTGGGCGAGCGCGGGCAGGTTCCACCACGCGCAGGGGCAGCTCCACCGGTTCCTCGCGCTGGGAGGCGGCTACACCGACTCCCGCAACACCTACAGCACGGCGGCGCTGGAGGTGATCCTCCCCCACGTGATCGGCGGTCACCCGTGGAGCTACCAGAGCCGGATGCCGATGTGGGACGAGATCGCGGAGCACTGCGAGCTCGTGGTGGCGTTCGGCGGGCTGGCGCTCAAGAACAGCCAGGTCAACCCCGGCGGGCTGGCCCGGCACCAGACGCGGGACCTGCAACGCCGGTGCCGTGAGGCCGGAGTGCGGTTCGTCAGCGTCAGCCCCATCCGCGGCGACGCCGCCGACTTCCTGGACGCCGAGTGGGTTCCCGTCGTCCCCAACACCGACACCGCCGCGATGCTCGGCATCGCGCACACGATGCTCGTCAACGGGTGGCACGACGAGGACTTCCTGCGCCGGTGCTGCGTCGGGTTCGACCGCTTCGCCTCCTACCTCACCGGCGAGCACGACGGCGTCGTGAAGGACGCCGCCTGGGCCGAGCAGATCACCGGCATCGGCCGCGAGGTGCTCACCGGCCTCGCCCGCCGGCTCACCTCACAGCGTTCCGTCGTCATGGTCAACTACGCGGTGCAACGCGCGGACCACGGCGAACAGCCGATCTGGATGTCCGTCGTGCTGGCCGCGATGTCGGGTTCGCTGGGGCGGGCGGGATGCGGCTGGGGCGCGGGGTACGCGACGATGGACGCGACGGGCGTCGCCCCGGACCGCGCCTCCGTGGCGACCATTCCCGCCGTGCCCAACCCGGTGGAGGACTTCATCCCCGTCGCGCGGATCGCCGACGCCCTGCTGAGCCCCGGCGAGGTCATCGACTACGACGGCCGCCGTCTCACCCTGCCCGAGCTGCGGCTGGTCTACTGGTGCGGCGGGAACCCGTTCCACCACCACCAGGACCTGCACCGGCTGACCCGCGCCTGGCAGGCCCCGGACACGGTGGTGGTGCACGAGGCCTGGTGGAACACGACGGCCAAGTTCGCGGACATCGTCCTGCCCGTCGCCACCGGTCTCGAACGCGACGACTTCGCCGCCGGGTTCTCCGACCCCCACCTCGTCGCGATGCCGAAGGTCCGCGAGCCGGCGGGCGAGTCGCGGACCGACCACCGGATCTTCGCCGACCTGGCCGCACGGCTCGGGTTCGGGAGCGAGTTCACGCAGGAGCGCTCCGAGATCGACTGGGTCCGGCACCTCTACGAGCAGACGAGGGCCGAGCACGGCTGCCTGCCGGACTTCGACGACTTCTGGCGGACCTCCACCGCGGAGCTGCCGGCGGCGACCGGGCCGTTCCCCGGCGACTTCGCGGCTCTGCGGTCGGATCCGCAGCGCTTCCCCCTGGCGACACCGTCGGGCCGGATCGAGATCTTCTCGCAGGAGATCGACTCGTTCGGCTACGACGACTGCGCCGGGCACCCGACGTGGTTCGAACCGGCGGAGTGGCTGCACGCCGGCCTGGCGGACCGGTTCCCGTTGCACCTGATCTCGAACCAGCCCGCCTCGCGCCTGCACAGCCAGTACGACAACGGCGGCCACAGCCTGGGTTCGAAGGTGCGCGGCCGCGAGCCGGTGACCCTCAACCGGTCGGATGCCGCGGCGCGCGGCATCGAGGAGGGCATGGTCGTGCGCGTCCACAACGACCGCGGCAGCTGCCTCGCGGGCGCGGTCCTGTCCGACGACGTGATGCCCGGCGTCGTGCAGCTGTCCACGGGAGCCTGGTGGGACCCGGTCCGGCCGGGAGTGAGCGGCACGCTGGACCGCCACGGCAACCCGAACGTCCTGACGGCGGACCGGCCGTGCTCGCGGCTGTCGCAGGGTCCGAGCGCGCAGAGCGTGCTGGTCGACGTCGAACGCCACGACGGTCCCCTGCCCGAGGTGCTCGCCTTCGCGCCGCCGAACTTCGCACCACCCGAACGAATGATCTGATCTCCCGCTCGGGTAACACCGCTGGACGCCCCGTCGGCGGCCTCATTACGTTGCGGGGCCATGACCGAAGTCCAGGATCTCAAGTACCGCCAGTGGTTCAGGGGCGCGGACGTCGACGGCGACGGCGTGATCACCGTCGAGGACGTCCGGCTGATGGGCGAGCGCTTCATCGCGGCCCGCGGCGCCACGCCGGGCTCGAAGGTCGCCCGGCGGCTGACCGAGGGCCTGGAAGCGTTCTGGACCACCGTGATCGCGCCGATGGACAGCGACGCGGACGGCAAGGTCGACCTGCGGGAGATGACGGAGGGCTTCCGGCGCGCGCTGGCCAGCCCCACCCAGTACCCGCAGCAGGTCGGGCCGGTGGCCGACTGCTACTTCGACCTGACCGACGCCGACGGCGACGACCGGGTCGACCTCGCGGAGTTCCGCGAGATCTTCGGCATGGCGGGCAACGTGTCCGAGGAGGACTGCGCGGCCGTCTTCCACTCCCTGGACCTGGACGAGTCCGGCGGCCTGGACCGCGCCGAGTTCCACCAGGCGCTCATGGAGTTCTTCTACGGCGACGACCCCGACGCCCCCGCCGCGCACCTGTTCGGCAGGATCGCCGTCTGACCCGCCGCTACGATCCGTACCCATGACGGCACGCCGTTTCACCGGCACGATCCACGCGGACGACCAGGGCCGCGTGGTCGTGCCCGTGCCGTTCGACCCGGACGAGGCCTGGGGCGCCAAGTCCCGGCACCACGTCACCGGCACCGTCAACGGGGCGCGCTTCCGCGGCGTCGTCGACACCTCCGGCACCGGCCACCACATCGTTCTCCCCTCGGCGTGGCTGCGCGACAACACCCAGACCCCCGGCAGCGTCGCCGAGGTCTGCCTGTCCCCGGAAGGCCCCCAACGCGCCGACCTGGCCGAGGACGTGGCGGCCGCCCTCGACGCCGCACCGCAGGCGGCCGCGTTGTTCGACTCCCTGGCCCAGTTCTACCGCCGCGCCTACCTGCGCTGGGTCGACGCCACGGTGCGCCGCCCGGAACTGCGCGCGGCGCGGATCGCCGAGATGGTCGACCTGCTGTCCGCCGGGATCAAGCAGCGCCCGAAGGGCTGATCGCCGGCGCTCAGAGCCTCGCCCGCTCGACCAGGTTCAGCAGGAACGTCCGGGTCGAGCCCATGCCGTAGCGGTTGACGTCGCTGGACATCCCGGCCACCTCGACGATGGTGGGGACGAGGTCGATGCCCGCGGCTCGTGCCCGGTCGGCCAGACCCCACAAGTCCACGAGCACGTCACGGGGATCGTTCGCCTGATCCACAGCCGAAATCTTGACCAGCCGCGTCCGGTAGCCCTGCAGCGCGGTGTCGTCGAACGGCAGCGTCGCCGCCCAGCAGAACGACGGGTAGCGGGTGAAGATCGCGCGCACGGCCGCACGGGTGGGTTCGTCGCCCCGCTCGTAGAGGTCGAGCAGTTCCGCGAGAGCGGCCTCGGATTCGTCGACGACCCCGGCCTCTTCCGTCGGCGCCATCCCGGCGCCGAGTTCGGCCGCCCAGTTCGGATTGGTCAGGTCGACCGGGCGTTGTGCGATCGGGCGCAGGACCGCGTCGAGGTCCGCGATGCGTCGTTCCAGGTCTGGTAGTGACACCTCACCATTATCGCGACGGCGGGTGCCGGCCGTGCGGAAACGGCTCAATCCGGTCTGGTCGCTGGATCGCGGTCACGAAGCGTGCGACGGGTTCAGGGCCGGTTCATTTCCGCTGCCCACGGCTCCACTCGTGCCGCACCGGCCGGTGCGACCGTCGGCGGCAGGAGGTGAGGGGCATGCCGACGAAGCGCCTGTCGTTCGACGAGTACGGAACCTCCGCGGACGAGGACGACCTGGAAGACGGAACCGAGCCGACTTATGGCTCCTACTACGTGGTCCTGCCGGAGAACGGCTGGCAGTCCGAAGTGGACCCACCGCCGAAAGATGACGCGCCGCAGCCTGAACCGACGCGCGGCCGCAGCACTGGTGACGCCGCCGGGATCGTCACGGCTCTGGTGGCGGGCGCCGTCCCGGCCGTGGTCGTCGACCAGGTACCGGTGGCACTGGCGGTCGGTCTCGCGGCCGGGGTGGCCGGTGGGCTGCTGGGCCGTTCCGCGGGAATCGCGCTGAGCCGGCGGAGGAAGGAGACCGATCGTGAAGCCTAGGCTGCGCAAGGCGGCCTGCTGACGCTGGCCTTCGGCGCCCAGGAGGCGGACGCCGCGCCGAAACCCGTGCCTGGGCGCGCCGGTTCCAAGTGAAGGAGATCCGCCCCACCCGATGATCACGCGTGCGCGGCACCCCGAGCCGGCGACGGTAATCTGGCGTCGCACGGTTCGACTGCAGGTCTGCAGCGGAAAGGGGAACGGGTGCCACGGGTCAGCGAGGAGCACCTGGCTGCGCGACGCCGGCAGATCCTCGACGCCGCCGCCCGCCTGTTCGCCGAGCGCGGCTTCGCCCGCACCAGCATGAACGACGTCGTCCGCGAGGCCGGGCTGTCGATGGGTGCGGTGTACCGGTACTTCCCCAGCAAGGCGGACCTCGTCATCGCGGTCTGCGAGGGCCGCGGCGGCGACATCGACGGCGAGTTCCCCGTCGAACGCCCCCGCGACCTGCTGGCCCGCCTCGTCGGCCAGGTCAGGCCCGGCGGCGCGCATGCCCGCCTGTCGGTGCAGGTGTGGGGCGAGGCCGCCGTCGAGCCCGAACTGGCCGCGAAGGTCGTTCCGGTCCACTGCAGGCTGCAGGAGCAGCTCGTCCACCTGTTCGACGTGGACGGCACCCGGCACGACGACCAGGACGCCGTCGCCCAGGTCGCGCTCGCCTCGGTGGTCGGGATGGCGGCGCTGGTGGCGGCGGGGGTTCCGGTCGACGAGCGCAGGTTCATCGACGCCCTGACCGGTCTCGTGGACCCCCGCTGACCCCTCGGCGGACCTACGCGGCGGCGACGGGAGCGAGGTAGAACCGCGTCGCGGCGATCTTGCCCTCCCGCACGACCGTCATGATCGCGGGACCGCACAGGACGGTCTTCGCCCCGTCGGGGCCCGTGCCGGTCATCTCCCACTCCGACCAGATCTCACCCCCGCTCTCGGCGCGGCGCAGCACCCGCGCCTCCAGGTCCGGCAGCCGGGACAGGATGGCCGTCCAGTTGACGGCGACCTGCTCCGTTCCGACGAAGCTCTCCGCGGGACGGTGCGGGATCTCGGCTTGGTAGTCCGGTGTGAAGCAGTCCGCGACGCGCTGCGGATCGTGCGAGTTGATGGCCTCGCGAAGGCGCTCCACCGGGTCGATGGTCATGGACGTTCGTTTCCTCTCTCTACCGGTGACAAGGCCGAGCCGGTCGCCCGTGGCGAGGTCGGCTCGTGCACGCCAATAATAAAGCGAGCGCTCACTCGTTATTCCAGCTGGGCCTGGTGATTCGCTGACCTGCGCGGATGCACCTCCGAAGCACGCGTCGGTCTCTTTGGTCCATACGAGCGACTGACGACCAACTCGCCCCAAACGGCTCAAGATCCGCCGTAGGGTCGGCTGTGTGGTAGATCACCTGCCCGACGACGAGCCTTGGCGGGTGCGCGTGCTGGACGCCGGCGGCCGCGTCCTCGGCGCGGGCGTGCTGCTCGGTGAGACGAAGGTGCTGACCTGCGCGCACGTGGTCCCCGAGGGCGCGGACCACGTCCTCGTCGACCGGATGCGCGGGCCGGCCGTGCGGGCCGACGTGGTTCCGGAGCGGCTGGTGCGTGCCCTGGCGGACGGCCGGGGTGACGTCGCGTTGCTGGACCTCGCGGGGCCCGTGGAGGGTGCGGGCGCGATGCTGCGCCGCACCGCGTTGCGCGGGAACCTGGTCGTGCGCACGGTCGGGTTCCCCGGTCCGGCGCACCACGGCGTGCCGGTGCTCGCGCGCCTCGCCGGGCGGGGCGGGCCCGGTCACGAGCGGGTGCTGCTGAACCGCGACTCCCCCACCGCCTACCGCGTCACCAGCGGGTTCAGCGGCGCAGGCGTGGTGGACGGCGCGGGCGCGGTGATCGGGATCGTGGCCGGTGAGCTCGCCCACGACAGCGCGCACCCCGCGTGGATGATCCCGGTGGAGACGGTGCTGCACCATCTGCCCGACGTGGCGCGGTGGACGGTCGGCGGCGCGGCGCTCGACGACGGGTTCGTCGGGACACCCGACGCGGACGTCGAGCAGGTCGAGCTCGCGAGGACGCTGGCGAGCTGGCTCGACCGGCGCCGCGCGCACGACGGGGTGATGGTGCTCGCGGGCCGTGACCGCGAGGTGCTGCACCGCGCCGTCGGACTGTCCGCTGTGGAGTCGCGGCCGGAGACCTCGAGCGAGCCGGCGGGCACCGTGCCCGCGGCCGGCTCCATCGACATCGTCGTGAACGCGTCCTGCCGGAGCGTCGACGAGGTGGTCCGGCGCATCATCGACCTCCTCGGCATCGCGTTCGACGAGAGCAGCACCCCGACCGAACAACTGCGCGCGGGCACGCCGCCCATGACCGTGGTGATCGACGGTGTCGACGAAGCCGAGCAGCCCGAGGTGTTGCTGCAGGAGGTGGTGCGCCCGCTCGTCGAGCAGGGATCGCGGGTGGTGATCGGGTTCCTGCGCGATGAGTCGCCGAGCCTCACGGCGGCGCGGTCGTGGGAGCTCGACGTGATCACCGAGCGGCTGGACCGGCTCGCCGGCCGGATCAAGGTGCTCGCGGCTCAGGAGGAGTCGCTCGACCGGCACCTCCGCCCGGTCGAGCACCGTGCGGTCGGCCTGCGGATGCGGCTGACCGGGATGCGCGTCGCCGTCACGCGGTCGGACGCGCACTCGATCCGGCCGTCGCTCGAGGAGACCGAGGACGCGCTGGCGCGGGCGTCGCGGCGCACGGAGCAGGCGGCTCTGGCGCTGGACGACCTCCTCGGCCGGCGACGGGAGGCGGGCGGGCTGCTCAACGCCTACCAGGCGAGGGCCGACAACGGCGGTCTCGTCGAGGACACCGGCCTCGCCGAGCTGTTCCGGCGGGCGCACGACCTGCTGGCACGCAGGCTCGACGACCTGCCCGCCGCCGAGGAGGCGGTGCGCGACTACGGGTCCGCGGTCCGGCGCGCGCTCGTCGGCAGGAGGCCGCGATGACCGCGTGCAACCGGCCGGGGTGCACCGGCACGGTCCGGGCCACGGGCTTCTGCGGCACCTGCTGGCGCCGGCCGCTGTCCGAGGAGGCCCTCGCCGAGACGACCGCGGTGACGGGCACCTCCGTGCTCAGCCGGGCGAACGGCGATCCGCTCGCGCTGCCGGTGTTCGCCTTCCCCGCACCGTCGAGCCGGATCCTGAACAACACCACCGTTCCCGAGGAGAACCGCAAGTGCCCCGGGGAGAACTGCGGCGCGCCGGTCGGCCGCGGCTACGCGGGACAGCCCGCCCTCAGCGAGGGCTTCTGCCCCGCCTGCGGCCACCCCTACTCGTTCGTGCCGAACCTGCACGAGGGCGACCTGGTCGACGGCCAGTACGAGGTGATCGGCTGCTTCGCCCGCGGCGGGCTCGGCTGGGTCTACCTGGCGCGGGACCGGCACCTGGACGACAACCTGGTCGTCCTCAAAGGACTGATCGACCTTCGCTACGCCGCGCTCGCGACGGCGGAGCGCCGCGCGATGACCATGATGGACCACAAGAACATCGTGCGGATCCTCAACTTCGTCTCGCACCCCGACAGCGCCGGAAAGCCGCGCGAGTACATCGTCATGGAGTACGTGGACGGGCTGACGCTGCGCGAGGCCGTCCGGCAACGCGCGCTCGGCACGGAGCCGCTGCGGGTCGAGCACGTCATCTTCTGCGTGCTGCAGGTGCTGGAGGCGATGGAGTACCTGCACCGGCGCGGCTACCTCTACTGCGACATGAAGCCGGACAACGTGATCGTCCGGCCGGGGCACCGCGGGGAGGAGGACCGGGTCAAGGTCATCGACCTCGGCGCGGTGCGCAAGGCCGACGACCGCGAGAGCAGCCGGATCGGCACGAAGCACTTCGAGGTGGGCGAGGCGGAGTTCCAGGAACGCGGACTCACCGTGCAGTCGGACGTCCACACCGTCGGGGTCATGCTGGAACGGCTCTACGGCGGCACGTCCGACTGGCTCGACGAGCAGACGGGCGCCACCGACGAGCGCTTCGCGCTGGGGCTCGAGTCCTTCCGGCGGCTGGTCGCCCGGGCCCGGCACGAGGACCCCGACCGGCGGTTCGGCTCGGCCGCGCAGATGGCCGAACAGCTGCGGGGAGTGCGGCGCGAGATCGCATCGCTGCGCGACGGCGTCGCCCGGCCCGAGCCGTCGGCCATCTTCGCACCGACGGCGGCACTGCTCGACTCCGGGCTCGGCGAGGTGCCCCCGTTGCGCAGGTGGACGCGGCCCGACCGGTACAGCGGGACCGGCGTGCCGCTGCCGGACGGCCGGCCGAGCCCCGCCGAGGTCGCGATCGGGCTGCCGGTGCCGCGGGTCGACCCCGCGGACGACGCCGCCGAGCACCTCGCGGCCCTCGGCGCACCGGATGCCGTGCGGTTGCTGGACAAGCTGCAGACCGCCGACCTCGACACCGCGGAGAGCTGGTTCGCCCGCTGCCGGGCGCAGATCGAGATCGGCAGCCTCGACCTCGCCGAGCGGAGCCTGCGCGCGGCCCGGGGCGACGCCCGCGACTGGCGGGTCGCGTGGCACCGGGGACTGCTCGCCCTCGCCAGGGGCGAGGTCGGCCGGGCCCGGCGGGAGTTCACCGCGGTGTACGACGCGGTGCCCGGCGAGGAGGCGCCGAAGCTCGCGCTCGGTTTCTGCGCCGAGCACGAGGGCGGGATCGACCGGGCGAGCCGGCTCTACGAGGCGGTGTGGCGCCGGGACCGGTCGCAGGGCAGCGCCGCGTTCGGGCTGGCCAGGATCAGGCTGGCCGAGGGCGACCGGCAGGGCGCGGTGGACCTGCTCGACGAGGTGCCGAAGGTGTCGCGGCACTACGACTCCGCCGCCGTCGCCGCCGTGATCGTCCTGTGCGGACGGTTGCGGTCGGGTGCCCCCTCGGCCGCCGACCTGGGCGAGGCGGCCGCGCGCCTGCCCTCGCTCTACCTCGACCCCGACGCGCGCGACCGGCTCGTCACGATCCTGCGCGAGGCGGCGGCATCGCTCGCCCGCGAGCCCGGCACCCGGCTCGACCCCGGCGCGGTCTTCGGCACGGCTCCCGGCGAGGACGGACTGCACGTGCTGCTCGAGCAGTCCTACCGCGGTCTGGCCGGCCGGGCGGAGAACGAGGACGAGCACGGCATTCTCATCGATCTGGCCAACACGATTCGCCCGAGGACGTGGTCATGACAGCGCAACCACAACCGGCTTTCGACCTCGAGGTGAGCCAGAACGCCTACCTGTTCGCCGGCGAGACCGAGATGCACGCGGTGCTCACCGTGACGGCCGAGGGCCTCGAAGGCCTGACCGGGCGGGAGGCCACCACGGCGGCCGAGGTGATCGCCATCGACTGCTCCGGCTCGATGCACAGCCCGCCGACGAAGCTGCGGGCCGCCCAGGACGCCACCGCGGCGGCGATCGACGCCCTGCGCGAGGGGGTGTTCTTCGCGGTGGTGGAGGGCACGCACACGGCTCGCGTGGTCTATCCGCCCGATGGGGGGCTCGTCGCCGCGAGCACCGGGACGAGGGCTGCGGCGAAGCACGCGGTGCGGCGGCTGGCCGCGAGCGGCGGCACCGCCCTGGGTGCGTGGCTGCGGCTGGCGGACCAGCTGCTGGCCGCCCACCCCACGGCCGTGCGCCACGTCCTCCTGCTCACCGACGGCAAGAACGAACACGAGACGTCCGAGGAGCTCGACGCCGTCCTCGCCGAGTGCTCCGGCCGGTTCGTCTGCGACGCACGGGGCGTGGGCGACGGGTGGGAACCCGAGGAGCTGCTGCGCATCGTGTCCGCGCTGAACGGCACGGCCGACGCCGTCCGGGAGGAGACCGGGCTCGCCGAGGACTTCACCGCGATCATGCGCGCCGCGATGCGCAAGGTCTTGCCGGAGCTGCTGATCCGGATCGAGACCTCGCCGTTCGCCCGCGTGCGCTTCCTGCGGCAGACGTTCCCGACCCGGACGGACCTGACCGCGCTCGGCACCTCCACCGGTCCCCGGACCACCTCGTACCCCACGGGTTCCTGGGGCGAGGAGAGCCGGGACTTCCACGTCTGCCTGGACGTGCGGCCGGACGGGCTGGACCTGCTCGAGTACCAGATCGCCGAGGTCGGCCTCGTTCCCGTCCACACCGGACTCGGACAGCCGGCCGCCGTCACGGGCACCGTGCGGCCGATCGTCGCGCAGTGGACCGAGAACACCGTGCTCTCCACCGTCCTCGACTCGAAGGTCGCCCACGCCACGAACCAGGCCGAGCTGGGCCGGGCCGTGATGGCGGGCAGCGAGGCCTACGACGCGGGCGACGTCGAGCAGGCCGCGGCGCAGTGGGGCAGGGCGGTGGCCCTGGCGTCCGCGCAGCACAACGAGAAGGTGCTCTCCCGGTTGCTCCGGCTGGTCGACGTCGTGGGCGATCCGGCGCGCGGCGAGGTGCGGGTCCGCACCGAACTGCAGCTGTTCGACCTCAAGTCGCTCAGCCTGAGCCGCAACTACGGCACCCGCGGACCCGACGACGTGCAGGGCCAGAGCGCCGGCCCGCCCCCGGCCGGTCCCGACCTCACCTGCACGCGCTGCCGGCGCGTCTCCTCCCCCGGCACGGCGTTCTGCGAGAACTGCGGCAAGACGTTCGAGGCGACCGCGTGACGGCCCCCCGTTCCACGACCCGGCGCACCCTGCTGCGGCTGCGGGCCGCGCTGCTGGGCGTGACGGTGCTGGTGCTGCTGTCGTCCTGGTACGCCTTCGACACGGTGCACGACACCATCGACACCGTCCGCGACCGCAGCGCGCCCGCGTTGCTGGAGGCCGCCGTCGCCCGGTCCGCGCTCGCCGAGGCGGACTCGCTGGCCATCACGAGCTTCCGCACGGACGAGGCGCAGCTGATCGGACCGGGAGACCAGTACCAGAACCAGATCGCGGTGGCGAACCAGAGCATCGCGCAGGTCGCCGAGGACAACACCCTGGGCGAGGCCGGCAGGAAGCAGCTGCGCGTCGTGGCCGGCCTGGTCGTCGCGTACATCGGGTGGGTCGAACAGGCCGACGCGCACTACCGGCAGGGCGGCGGGAAGTCGCTGGCCACGGTCGACCTCTGGTACGCGTCCCGCCTGCTGCACGAACCGGGCAGCGGTGTGCTGGCCCAGTTCGACGAACTCGTGCGGCAGCAGCAGAACGCGCTCACCGAGCAGCTCTCCGCGACGTCGACGACGTTCTGGCGGGTGGCTCTGGTCGCGGTGCCGATCATCGCGCTGTTCGTGCTCCTCGTGACGACACAACGGTTCCTGCGCCGGCGGTTCCGACGGGCGTGGAACCCTCCGCTGGTGGCCGCCACGGTCGTGCTCGCCGGCTGCGGCGCCATCACGGTGCTCGGCGTCCTCGCGCAACAGGAGGTGGAGTCGGCGGCCGGCGAGCTGCGGCAGGTGACGTCCGCCTGGGACAGCCGGACCTCCACCACCCGCGCCGCCGCGCACGACGAACTGAAGTACCTCGTCTCCACGCTCTGCGCCTCGGCGAACGGCGGCTGCGGCGACACGGTCGCCCGGTTCCGGTCCGCCGCGCGCAAGGAGGACCTGCCGGGCGCGGTGACGGACAAGCAGCTGACCGACGCGGCCGAACGCGCCAACGCCTCGGTCGCGAAGGCCGACGACTACTCGGGCCTGGAGACGGTCATCCCGATCGGCGCCGTGCTGATCCTGCTGTCCGTGTTCGTCGGCCTCCACCCGCGCATCCAGGAATACAGGTACGAGCGACGATGATCCGACTGCTGCTGGTGCTGGTCCTGCTGAGCGCCCTGCCCGCCTGTTCCGGTGCGGGTGCCGCGGGCAAGGTCCAGATCATGGCGTCCTGGACCGAGCAGGAGGAGAAGCAGTTCCTCGCGGTGCTGGCCGAGTTCGAGAAGGACGAGGACGTCCTCGTCGACTACGTCGGCACCAGGGCGCTGAGCCAGGTGCTCCGGTCCGAGGTGCTGCAGGGCACTCCCCCGGACATCGCCCTGCTGCCGAGCCCGGGAGAGCTCGCGGCCTACGCGCGCGAAGGGCACCTCGTCCCGTTGGACGGCATCGTGTCCTCCGGCCAGGGCGAGTACAGCGACCAATGGCTGCGACTGGAGAAGGTCGCGCTGGAGAACGGCGACGACCAGCGTTTCGCCGTCGCGGTCAAGGCCGACCTGAAGAGCGCGATCTGGTTCAACCCCAAGACGTTGCCCGGCCAGAAGCCTCAGACCGGTGAGGAACTGCTGGCGCTCACCAGGGACCTCGCCGCCGGCGGCCGCACGCCGTGGTGCATGGGCCTGGGCGCCACCCCGGACTCCGGCTGGCCCGGCACCGACTGGATCGAGGACGTCCTGCTGCACCAGTCAGGCCCCGACGTCTACCGGCAGTGGGCCGCGAGCAAGCTGCCGTGGACGTCACCCGAGGTGCGCCGGGCCTGGACCACCTGGACCGAGCTGACCGGGGGCGACCGCGTGCGCGGCGGCCCGAGGTCCGCTCTGCTGACGGACTTCGTCGACTCGGGCAGGGCCCTGTTCGACGCGCGGCCAGGCTGCCTGCTCGACCACCAGGCGTCCTTCGTCATGGGCGTCTACCAGGGTTACGACACCGCCCCGAAGGTCGCGGAGGACTTCGACTTCTTCCCGTTCCCCTCCTTCGCCGGCAGGCAGCCGGCCTCGGTCGTCTCGGCCGACCTGGCGGCCATGTTCACCGACACGCCCCAGGCCAGGAAGCTGATCAGCTACCTCGCCTCCGAGAAGGCGCAGCGGATCTGGCCGCGCAACGGCGGGGCGTTCTCGACCAACCGCAAGGTCGGGCCGTCGGAGCACCGCGACGAGGTCGGCAAGAAGGTCGCCACGGTCCTGACGTCGGACCAGTCGCTGTGCTTCGACGCCTCGGACCTCATGCCCCCGAAGGTGCGCACCGCGTTCTACCGAGCGGTGCTCGAACACGTGGACGATCCGTCCAAACTGGACTCGCTGCTGGTGAAGCTGGAGACCGTCCGCGCCGGTGTGCCCGAGGAGGAACGGGTGGAGTTCCCGTGCCGATGAGGAGCCGGGCGGTGCCCACCGCCCTCAGTTGACGCAGCTGACGCCGCCGGCGGTGATCACCGGTTCTGGGGTCTGGGCGGGCTGGCGCCGGGCACCGTCGAGGACGAGCCCAGGTCCGCCGGTGAGCCGATCAGCCGCCATCGCGGCGTAGTCCTGCCCGAGGAACACCCGCACGTACCCGGCGGGGACGACCGCGTCCGACCGGACCGGCAGCCCGCCCAGCTCCCGCGCCACCGCCCGCGCGCCCGCTTCGGCACCGGAGCCGTGCAGCACCACCGAGTTCGCCAGCACGTTTTCGGCGTTGGCCGCGGTGCCCTCCGCGTATCCCTTGGCCACCAGCGTCTTCAGCACCGCGACGGCCGCGCCCGGCTTGGCCGAGGCGTTGCGCACGTCGACCGTGAACGCCGCCTCGTCCACACCCGGCTGACCGGTGGCCGGCGGCGTGGATGGCGCCGGCGTCTTCGACGGATCCGCCGTCAACGACTGGACGAACGCGCGCACCTCGGCGGGGTCGACCTGGACCGCCAGGCCGTCCTCCGGGGTCCGCAGGTCCAGCCGGCCGGTCGGGATGGTCTTGAACTCGATGTTCCCGCCGGTCAGGCCCTGCATCTGCCCGGCGAACCCGAGCACGTCCCAGTCGGCGTCCAGCACGATCGACTTCGTCACCGCGGAAATCAGGTCGCGCAGCTTGCCCTGGTCGGTGAGCACACCGGCGGAGAGGATCTTGCGGGCCAGGCCCGCGAGGAACACCTGCTGGCGGACGACGCGGTCGAGGTCACCGCGCGGCAGGTCGTAGCGCTGCCGCACGAACGCCAGGGCGTCCCTGCCGGCGATGGTGTGCTCCCCCGCGCTGAACCGGGCCCCGGACTTCGGCTCGTCGACCGCGTTGGTGAGGCAGACCTCGACTCCGCCGATGGCCTTGGTGATCTCGTAGAAGCCCGCGAGGTTGACCTCGGCGTAGTGGTCGATCGTCACGCCGGCCAGGTCCTGGACGGTGGCGATGAGGTTCTTCGCACCGGCCTGCCGCGACCGCGTCTCGATCTCGGCCGAGTCCGTCTTCCCCTGCCGGCGCAGCTCGGCGGCGGTGTCGTTCTTGGCCGCGCCGTAGGCCGAGTTGAGCTTGTGCTTGCCGTAGCCCCCGGCGAGGGTGACGTAGGAGTCGCGCGGGAACGAGATCGCGACCGCCTTGCTGCCGTCGTTGGGCATGTGCAGCAGGATCATGGTGTCCGTGTTGAACCCGCCGTCGTCGCCACCACCGGCCTGCAGCTCGTCGAGCACCTGCTGCGGCAGCGGGTTGCCCTTCGAGTCGGTGCGGCTGTCCATGCCGACGAGCAGGATGTCCACCGCGCCGTCACGCGGTGTGTCCCCGCCCGCGTCGGCGCTGATCACGTCCGTGGTGGACAGCTGGTTCTGCAACGACCTGAGGGTGACGTAGCCGTAACCGCAGCCGACGAGTACCACCGCCGACAGCAGGGCCACGACCGTCTGGAAGGCGCCGCGGAAGCCCGCCCGTGACCGCGATGCCTGCCGCGGACGCACAGGTGGCGCGACCGGATCGGTTCGTTCGGTGGGTAGGTCGGCGAGGGACGTGCGGCGTGTCCCGGGGTCGCGGCGGTGCCGCGCGCCGCGGTTCATGTCGTCGATTTGGGGTTCTGCCGGGCGTTGTCGAGCTGGCGCTGCAGATCGTCGATCTGCTGCTGCATCCGCTCAACTTGCGAAGCGTCCGCCGGCGCCTTTTCCACCCGTGCCTCGTCGTCCTGCCGCAGGTCCGAGGACTCGGCCTTGAGGATCTTGGCCGAACGGCCCAGCGATCGAGCCATGTCCGGCAGCTTCTTGCTGCCGAACAACAACACGATCACCACGCCGATGATCAGCAGTTCGGTCGCGCCCAGGTTTGCCATGCACCCACTTCCTCCGGTCGAACCCCGGCCGACGATACCCACGGGTCCCCCGCCGATCAGCCCTTCGCGACGATCGTCACATACTGTCCACTGCATACAGTCCGCCGTCCTGCTGGTCCGGCGGTGGGCCGTCCGAACCCCGTCGAGCGCTACGGGGCCGGGTCGGGAAGTCCGGCGGCGAAGGCGATGAAGCGGCGTTGGTGGTGGTCGACGGGGGCGGTGGCGAGCAGGGCCGTGATGCGCCGCTGCTGCGCGTCGGTCGGGCGCGAGTACATCGGCAGGTCGCGCTGCCGTCCCTGGCCGGCCAGCCGCGGGTCGGGGTCGCCGAGGAGTTCGAGATCGGCGATGACCGCCTCCCACCCGCCGCGGCGGCGGTGGATCCACCAGGCCCGGCGGCGCAGTTCCGGTTCCCCGGCCGCCTTCAGCGGGGCCAGGTCGGCGGGGGTCCACAACCCGGTGCCGCCGAGGAGGACCTCCCCCGCCAGCCGGGCCACGCGCGAGTGGTCACCGGCCACCAGCGCGAGCAACAACGGGACGTCCTCGGCGGTGGCACGGCCCCGCAGCAACGACAGGCCGGCTTTCCGCAGCGGGAGTTCGGCGCTGCGGACCAGGGCGACGACCTCCTGGCGTTCGACGGCGGCACCGGTCTCGGCGAGCCCCAGGTACGCGCGAGCGCGCACGACCGGCGTGGCGGTCGAGCGCGCGGACGCGGCGTAGACGACGGCCGGCTCGCGGCCCATCTCCTGCCAGCGGCGACGAGCCCACAGGCGGGTGAGCACCGAGGAGTCGAGCAGGAGGAGCTCCACGTCGGCCGGGTCCAGCTGCGCGGCCGTCAGCTTCACCAGGGCCGCGGTGCGGGCCTCGGCGGACCGGTCGCGGAGCAGCACCCCGGCGATGACGTCCGGGGGCGCCGAGCCGGCGACGACCTCGACGAGCCGCCGGCGGACCACGTGATCCCTCTCGGCGGGCAGCAGCTCCACCGCGTCCGGCAGCCCGAGCAGTCCGGAGTCGAAGCTGTGCCGGAAGGCCGTGCGCCGCAGGTCCCGGTCGGCGGAGCCGCGCAAGCGGGCCCACACGGTCGCATCACCGTGCTCGGCGACCAGGACGCGCAGGTACTGCGCCATGACCTCGGAGCCCCGGCCGCGCTGCTCGATGCGGTGCAACAGGGGCACGACGTGGTCGGCGTGGTCCAGCGTCCGCCGTCGCAGCACCTCGCGCACGGCCGCCTCGCGGATCACCCCGACGTGGTCGGTGACGCGGACTACCAGCGCGCGGTCGCTGATCGCGTCGCGGGAGGCGGCCAACGCCCGGACGGCGCGCTCGCGCAGGTACCCGTTCGGGTGCATGCAGGCCAGCACCGCGACGACGGGGAACGGACGCGCCAGGACCTCGTCCGTCCACCCCTGCGCCTGCCCCAGCGCCGGTCCTTCACAGCGGAACTGACGAGCGCCGTCGTCGATCCGCAGCAGCTCGCGTGCGGTCACCGAGGCGAGCCAGGACGCGGTCTCGTCCAGAACCGGCCGGTCGCCCCGCAGTGCCGCAGCGGCGGCCTCGGCCAGCCGGCTGCGGATCTGCGGCAGGGTCAGCACGCGGCGCCGCCCCCGGCCAGGAACGGGTGCGCTCCCCTGGCCCAGCCGAGGAGCCGCCGGCCCCCTCCGCGTTCCACCGTCCCGGCCGGGGTGAAGCGCTCGCCGTCGAGCACACGCAGCAGCCCTTCCGCCGCGGGCTCGAGCCGGGTGCCGCGCACCTCGTCCCTCAGCCACCGCGCGTGCGAGACCTGCACGGCGGGTTCGCAGAAGCTGAGCAGGAACAGGGCCTGGCGCCACGCGTACGCGGTGTTCTTCACCTGGATCAGCGCCGCGTGCAGGTGGTCCGCGCGCTGGGCCTGCCTGCGCACGATCCAGCCGAGCGTGCGCCGGGCCAGTTCCGGCGCGCGCTCGCGCACCTCGTCGGTCAGGTCCAGGGCGTCGACCAGCACGGCGAGGTTGTGCGTGGTCAGGATCTGGCTCTGTTCCAGCACCATGCCGTTGGCCGCGACGGAGCCGCCGGTGGTGCCCGCGCGCTGCCGGCACAACTCCGTGAAGTCCGCGGCTGTCTGCTTGCCCCAGCGCAGGAGCGTGCGCGGTGGCGCGGACCAGTCCGCGGGCAGGTCGTAGTAGTTCGCGTAGAGCGTGCCGGCCAGCAGGCGGCTCGCGACCGCGGCGGCGTCGCGCCACTTCGTGGTGAACGTGCCCGCGAAGATGTCCGCGGCCACTTCCTCCACGAGCGGCAGCTCCCGTTCCGCCTGCTTCGCCAGCGCCCTGATCTCGGTCACCAGCGGGTTCGGCAGCACCGCGTGCGGGAACGCGGTGAGCGCCAGCAGCGTGATCTGCCGCAGGGAGCGGAGCGCGGCGGTGGCGTTGTCCGCCTGGGGTGAGCTGAAGGACGCCAGTGCCTGGACCCAGGGCAGTTCGGTGAACCGCACCTGGTGCTCGAGGGTGAGCAGCAGCAGGCCGCGGCGGCGCCGGAACGCCGTGTAGGTCTGCTCGTACACCCCCGCCGCGGCCGGGTCGTCGATCGCCGCGCCGAGCAACCGCGAGGTGAGCTGCGGCAGCACGACCGCCAGCGTCTCCCCCGAGGTGATCACGCCGAGGTCCACCAACTCGTCCACCGGCGCCTCGAGCGCTCGCGCCGCCTTGTGCACCAGGCGGTCCGGCATCGCGGTGCCGCAAGGGATCTCGTCGGTCGTCTCCACTTCGGACACCGCGGCTGTCGCGACGTCGAGCGACGGCAGACCGCCATCGGCCGGGAACCGGTCGAGCCTGCCCGCGAGCACCTCCGCCAGCGCGGCGTTCGTCGGCGCCGTGACCGCCGTGACGTGGGTGGCGTGCCACGCGCCACGGTGTGCCGTCTGCGGGGCACCCCGGCGGCTCACCGTGTTCGCGATGGCACGGCGGATCCAGCCGACCTCCCGCGCGGTGAGCGCCTCACTGCCGTGAGGGCACGACTCCAGCGCGCGACGAAGCCGCGCGAAGTTGTTCTTCGGGTTGGTCTGCCTTCCCGAGGGTGCGACGGTGCGACACGTGTCGGCGAAGTCCGTGAGCCACTGCGCCCTGGCTTCCGCCCAGTCCGCGGGCCACGTGCGGCACGGCCAGCCGCCGTGCACGGCTCCGTCGTCGTCCAGGCGGGGCGTCTCACCGTCGACGGTGCGGCACCACAACGCCACCAGCCGGTCGTACAGCGGATCCCACACCGTCAGCGCTTCGCGCATCTTCGCGATCTGCGCGGGAACCCGCACGGCACGCAGGGACGCCGCGGCATCCCGCACCGCAACGACCCGCACGGCGGAGCCCGACGGCCGGGCGACCGGGTCGAAACGCGGCGTCAACCGCAGCCTGTGCAGCAGCGGCCGCAGCTCGGCGACCAGGTCGAGAGCCTGTTCCGGGAAGCCCCTGTCCAGCAGCAACGCCACCACGGCCAGCGCCGCGTCCTCCGGCACCTCGACCCGGAACCGCCCGGTGCGGACCGCGTCCAGCAGCTCGGCCTGACCGGCGTCGCCGAGGTACCACAGGTTGAGCCGTTCCCGGTCGGTGCTGCCCGGAACCTCGTCCGGCAGCGCGGCGACACGGGCGGCCTCGGCCTCGGACAGCGGCACCTCGGCCAGGTACCGGCCGGTCGCGAAGCCGCCGTGCGCGACCTCGAGCGTCACCCACGCCGGCGTGTCCGCGACCGGCGTGCGGGACCCGACCGAGAGCGTGCCGCCGGCCATCCCGCGGACGACGTCCTCCCAGTGCCGCACCTTCCGCAGTGCCCGCTCGCGGTCGGCGCCGGTGCTCGCGGAGCTCGCCGCGGCCAGCGCCTTCGCGAGCTGGCCGGTCGCGTACCCCGGCGAAGCGGTGCGATTCTGGTCGGACACGGCGAACTCCCCGGTTGAGCAGACATGGAGGCGGGAATCGAACCCGCGCCCTCCCCGTCCCAGCGGGGCGATCTACCACTGATCTACTCCATGAGGTGCGCGAATCGTAACCACCGCGCACGTCGGCCGCCCCTGATTTTGCCCAACGTCCACTCCGGCCGCAGGCCGAGCTGCTCGAGTTCGTTCTGCTCCACGAGGAACCGGACGCGGCTACCCGACGCTGGTCACGAGCGGTCCTTCCGGCCGCGCCGCCCGGAGCCGAAGAAGGAGAACCGCGGCCGGGCTGGACTCGGCGGACTCAACGGACTCGGCGGACCCGGCAGGGTGACCGAGCCGACGGCACCCAGCTGGATCACGGTGCCGGTGACGGTGCCGTTGAGGACGTTGGACACGTTCGTCGCCGCGGGACCGAAGAGCACCTGGGGCCAGAGAGTGTCGAGCAGGGCGGCGAAAGCGCCGCCACCGTCGTAGGCGGCCTTGAGGCCCTCCGCCAGTTCCCCCGCGAGGCGGATCGCGTCGGCCCCGTCTGCCGCGCGAGCCGCGTCCAGCACGTCGCCCAGGCCGGGCACCCCGCGGACCGCCTTCTCCAGCTGGGTCAGAGCCGCGGAATCCGGCTCCTCCCCGGAACCGATGAGCGCGGCGGCAACGGACAACATCCACATGTCCACCATGGTCAATCCCCCCAAGGGATACTGCGGCGCAGGTCGAACCGTCCGAGAACACTAACACCCGAGCGGTGCCGCACATGGTGATCCGTCGAACCTCCGGTGGATGCGCGGAAGTGACCGCGACGATCAGAGTTCGCCGCGGTCACACCGTCGCCGCGGGAGGGCACGTCACAAAGTCAGCGCCTCGTCGAGGTCCTCCTGCGTGCACCAGCCGACGGCGTCGTCCGGGTCGAGCTGCGCGACCTCGCAGAGCACGGCGGGAGGGTCCATCCGCCGCCATGTGCGGCGGCCGCTGAAGCGGGGGTAGATGACGAGATACCTGCCGTAGTCCCGGAATCCCCTCACACCAACGACCGCCCACACGCCGTCGGGCGCCGTCGGGTTCTTCTTGAGGTGCTGCTCGGTGACGCCGTACACCGGTTCACGGCACGTGCCCGCCGCCTCGTTGTCGGTGCGGTGGCACACGTAGTCCGCGTTGTTGTCCAGCAACCGCTTGACCTCGTACGGCAGCAGATGCTTCGCGTTGACACGGCGCCGTCCGCCTCCAGGACCCGTCGGCGTGGCCGGGGCCGGCGTGGCCGGGGCCGCGAACCAGCTCGACAACCAGGTGCCGACGCCCCCGGCGAACACCATCGGCCTGCTGGCACCGACCCACGCCCGGAACTCGTCGAACGCGTGCTGGGGGAACACCGGGAACTGCTGGCGGATCAGCACGATCGACTGGTGCCGGCGCGCCGTGCGCCACACGGTGTCGAGCACGGTCCGGCGCACGGCGAGGCGGCTCGCGGCGGGGATGAGGGCGGTCATGCCTCGCCCCAACCGGGCTCGGCCATCGCGGCGAAGGCCTCGTCGACATCGGCGGCGACCCACGCCGCCAACTCGTCCTTGCTGACACCCTTCAAATCAGGGTCAGCGGCGAGCGCGGCCTTGAGCTCCTTCTCCAGGTTGGCGAGCACCGCCTTGGCGAACTCCTCCTTCGACGGCAGCGCGGCGCGGAACTCCTCGCGCTCCTCGGTCTGCGCTGCGGTCGACTGCTTGGCCGGATCTGCTTTGGTGGCCTCGACCTTCGCGGTCGCGGCCACCGGTTTCTTCAGCTCCATCGGACATCCCTCGGTCGGCGGGCGGAGTGTCACCCGGCAGTCGTCCCGAAGGTTTGCGCCGTTACCCAGTCGAGGGGGTCCCACCCGTTCAGCTCAGGTGGTGAACGAATAACGCCGTGATGCCAAGCGAATGTTCATTGGTCGCAGGACGCGTCAGAATGCGGTGCGGGTGTCGCTTCGTGGGTCTCCGTGCACGACATGGGGTTCGTAGAGACTTGCTCCCGCGGTGCGTCGCCAGGGCCGTGCCAGCCTGAGAGCGATCTCGATGCCGGGCGCGTCGCGATCGAGTTCCGCGACGGCGAGGCCAGGCCGTCCATCGCCGGTGCCCCGTCCGACCCAACTCCCGCCAGGCGCGACGATGCCGGCCGGCGCCGTCGCGCTGAACTGAGCCGGGACGGAGTAGCCGACCCAGTAGTTGTAGAGCGTGCCGTACGCCTGGGCCACGACCGACCGCGGTGCATCGTCCACCATCACCGATGCCAGCACGCAGTCGACGTCCAGACGTTCGTACTCGGCGAGCAGTTCGGGGAAGTTGAGCTCGATGCAGAGCACGCACCCGAACCGGAACCCGTCGACCTCGAACACCAGCGGCGCCACTCCCGGCGCGTACAGGTAGCTGATCTCGGTGTGCGACAGGTATCGCTTGTCGTAGCGCCCGACCAGTTCACCCCGATCGGAGACCACGTACAGGCTGTTGTGCGGGCGGTTGGCCCCGGACAGCCGGTGGATCGAGCCGAACACCGTCCAGAGGCCGAGCTCACCGGCGAGGCCCGCGACGGCCTCGGCCTCCTCCCGCAAGACGTCCCACGCGACACGCGACCAGTCCGCCTCGGCCAACTCCCCCGCGCCGCCGCTGGACACCGCGTACTTGCTGGGATACGTGATCGCACCCTCCGGGAACTGCACGAGCCGGGCACCCGCGGCACTCGCCTGCCTCATCAGCGCACGGATCTCCGCTCCGCTCGCACGAAGAGCGTCCCGATCCGCCGGGTCCTCGGGCACCGTGCTCTGCGCGACCGCCAGACGCAGCGTTTGATTCATTCGAGCAGCTTGTCAGGCCCGAACCGGTAGGTCTCGTGTTCCCGTCCGGCGACGCGCGCCGCGCCGTTGAACGCCAGCCCCGCTCAACGATGTCCCGGCACTCCATTGCCCGTGGCACTCGACCAGACCGGTAGCGCCGCTCTGTGACCTAGGCGGCCTTCGCGAGCACGGCGACGTCCTAGGCTGATCGCATGGCGAACGGTGCTGGGCGACTGTCCGATGACGATTTGGCACTGTTCGGCCGGTTGCTCGGGCGGTATTGCGAATTCGACCTCGACCAGTTCGACAACTGGATCGTGGCCACATCGCACGGCGATGTCTTCGTCACCCTCACCCGTCAAGATCCTCCAGAGGACCACATGACGGCCTACCGCCGCATACCGACCTGAGGGCCGCACGCGACCACACCGGTGTGCACAGGCGCGGACAATGTTCGTCGGCCGAACAACCGCCTCTGCCGGTGAGCGTGCCTGTCGTGGCAGTACCGGTGCTGGACAGGCTGCATGAAAACCTGGTGCGTTGGGGCTGTGGACCGGCAATGATCAAGGTCGTGGGCATGGTCGCGTGGGTTGTGGAAGATCTCAACGAAGCCCTGAACGAGGCTACGGTGGCTGGACTTCGCCTGAGGCCGGACGGAAGCGTCGTGATACTGCTCCACGTGCTTGCGCTGCCCGAGCACGGTCCAGTCGACCCGGACACGCGCAGGGCCTTGATCCTGTCTGGGACGTCAACGGTCCGAGTGCTGCTGCGCCGCGAGCGAGCAGCCGAAAGTCCTCGGTACGGGCCCGCGATCCCACTGGGTGACTTCGATGCGGTCGAGAAGTTCTTTGCCTCGATCACTGTGTCGGGGGCGATGTACGGCTGGGAGTTCCTCGACAACCCCGGCCTGACCAACGACTGGCCCTCGATGATCAGTCTGGAGCACAACCAGGAACTGACTGCGGCAGCGCACTCGCTCTACTGGTTCAATGAGTGCGGTCTTCCCGCACCCCACGGCTACTTGTCCCACTGCATCGAAGGTGTCGTCGACTTCATGGAGTTGGCCGTCGAACGCTTCGACGGCACCCCGGTCCCCGTGGAGGAGTTCATCGCGGCCGGGACACGTTGGTGGAGTGCGTTCTCCAGCGGTGACCCCCGGGTCTCCGTCGAGGCCCAACGCGCGCAAGATCCTCCGCTATCGTGGCGGCCATTCCCATAGCGCCACGCCAGCAATCAAACCGCCCGCCGGGTCAACGCACTCTTCTGCCGCTGCTCACGTCACTTCGAGCACGCTCTTGCCGATGAGCGGAGGTGGCGAGTGCGACAGTGACGTCAAGCAGCCAGAGGCCTTATGTGGAATCTGAGCTGGCTACATTGCCAGTTCATGATCACAGTGCGCTGGGAGCGCTATCCCTTGGTAGAACAGCACTCTGACGCTCACCGATGGCTGCAGTTTATTGCGAACATCGGCCGAGCCTGGAACACCGTGGACGCCTACGGACGTGCGGTGGACGACCATCTCGCGTTTTGCCTGACGATCGGAGTGACTCCTGAGGAAGCACGGCCGGATGCCGTCGCGGCATGGATCGGCGAGATGCACCAGCGGCCCAACCCGAGCGGCGGCGTGGGACTGGCGAACTCGACAATTCAGGTGCGGATCGTGGAAGTTCGGTCGTTCTACGACTTCCTTGTCGGGGAGGGTATTCGGGAACGCAATCCCGTTTGCCGTGGACAGTCCAGCCGCCGTGGCGGCCGAGCCAAGCAGGGTCTGGTGTGGCGGGTGGAGAAGGCGCCGTGGATTCCCAACGAGCGCGCGTGGGACCGCATCTTGCGGACGTGCGAGAACGAGCCGGTGCGCAACCGGCTGATGGTGACCTTCGCTTACGACGGCGCACTGCGTCGCGAGGAACTGCGCGCTCAGATCGGGCCGGACCCGCGGATCATCGACGAGGTTTCCTGGGCCAAACTGATGGCCGCCGGACCCACGCTCAACGGTGAGGAACTCAACGAATACGGCTCCCCACGAGCGAAAGCCGCCGCCGAAAGCCGACGGTTGTACTACCCGATCGCGATGGTCCGCGCGTTGGTCGGCGTGTGGCTGTTCACCGGATGTCGAATCGACGAGATCCGTCGGCTGGACATCGACTGCATCGACCGGGACGAGGGCGCGACGAGAAGACCGGCGAGACCTTCCCGATCTGTCTACTGCGCGTACCACAGAACAAGACCTGGCGACAGTTCTCCAAACCGGTCGACCCGATCGTCGGCCAGCTCATCGACGCCTGGAAGCACGTCCGGCCACCGCAACCCAAGATCGTCGACCGCAAGACCGGCGAGCACCTCGAATTCCTGTTCTGCGTCCGCGATGAAAAGATCGGCCGGGCCTACCGCAACGACACCGTGCTACCCGCGCTTTACCGCAAGGCCGGCATCCCCGAATCCGACTCCCGCGGAGCACTGACCAGCCACCGCGCCCGGTCCACCATCGCCACTCAACTGCTCAACGCACCGCCCGTAACTTCCGCACCATACAGGTGCTCACCGACCGCGAACCCATCCTGTCCGGCGCGGCGACAGGCGGCGAGAAACCGTGGAAGTACTACCACCTCGGCGACGGGTACTGCACCTACGACTTCTTAGCCAAGTGCCCGCATCGCCTTGCCTGCGCTCGCTGCCGTTCCAACTCCCCAAGGAATCCAGCGCCGGGCGCCCTGCTCGAAGTCGAAGACGGCGTCGACCAGATGCTCGAACGCCTTACCCTCACCGACGACGAGCGCACCGCCCTCGAAGGAGATGACGGCGGTTCAGGACAGCATCACATGAGGGCAGCCATGACGGTTCAGCGACTCATCGACCGTTGCTGCTTGCCGGCACCGCCGTCACCACGGTGTCCCACCAATGCTCGCAGGCCCGCTGTCGACCACGATCAGCTTGTCACCCGAGAAGTCGTCCACGTCGGGGCTCAACCACGACTCACCCCGCCGAGCACGATGGAACCTGAATGTGCCGTTCGTACTGTTCACGCCCACAATGCACCGCACCGCGACAGGCTCAGGCAGCGCACGGACGAGCCGCACGACCTCCAAGGCAAAGCCCAACCCGTGGCGCAGCATCACCACCTGGTCCACCTCACTGATCACAGGCTCGTCCTCCAGCGATCCGACCTCGACGGGCACTACATCGTCCAGGTGGAAGCTGCTCGTGGCGCACTCCCATGCGGTCAGATCCGGTGCGTCCGAGCGGGGCGCCTGGACGCGGGCGGCATGCCGGGCGAAGGCCAAAGCCGAGCCGTGCCGAACGATGCCTTCGGCGACCAACTTGCGCAGTTCTGGTGCCAACTCTGTCGCTGGCACCGCGCACGCCAGCCCTGCCTGCCCCAGAGCTTCGATCGCCACCTCGTTCATCCGAATGTTGAGCACGGAGCAGAGCCTGTCAGGACCAGGCCAACGGACGCACGCGAATACAGGGCTGCGGCTGATCGTTACCGGATATTCGCAACAACTTGCCGGTATCCACCCCGAGTACGGGCCTATGGCTGTTCGTCGCGACGCGGCTGAATGTGAGCACTGCGTTCGTTCGCCTCGGCGCAGAATCATCTCTCATGGATCCGATCTCATACCGGCCCGCCCGGCCCACCGACCTGCCCGCCATCCTGCAGGGCGAGCGGAGCTACATGGAGGACGTCGAACCCGAGTCGCTGGACGCGTGGACCGCCGCGCTGGACGCGAACCTGCGGTTGTGGGTGGACCACCTCGACCGCACGGTCGTCGCCGAGACCGGTGACGACCTGGCCGGGTATGCGATGTGGCAGCCGGACGGCGCGGCCGCCACGCTGATCACCCTCCACGTCGTCCCGAGACTGCGGCGCCGCGGGCTGGGCCACCGGCTGCTGGAGCGCTTCGCCGACGACGCCCGCGCGGCCGGGCACACCGCGCTCAACCTCGGTGTGCACGAACGCAACCCGGCCCGCTTCCTCTACCCGGCGGCCGGGTACGCACAGACCGGGGTGGATGGCGAGTACCTGCTCTACACCCGCGCCGCCGATTAGCGCACCACCGGGGCCAGCGCACCGGAAAGCCGACGCGCTGCGGTGGCGCGTCATCGGTGAGGCCCCCGGTGTTCCTCCGTGATCGCTTGCGGCTCGCTAAAGTCGATGAGAGCCGACGACTCGGGGGCGACTGTGGGCAGGCTGGCCATCATCGGAGACGTGGGCGGGCACGCGGAGCAGCTGCGGTGGGCACTGGATCGACTGGGCGTCAATGGCGAAGGGCTGCCTGCCGACCTGATCGTGGTCCAGGTCGGGGATCTCGTCGATCGCGGCCCGGACAGCAGCGGAGTGCTGGACATCGTGGCGCAGCTGCTGGCGCAGCAACCCCGGCAGTGGATTCAGCTGACCGGCAACCACGAAGCGCAGTACCTGCCAGGCGGCTCCGGGTTCTGGCCCGACCCGATCATCAGTACCGATGTGCATCGGCTGCGGGAATGGTGGGCCAGCGGCCACATGCGGGTCGCCGCGGCCATACGCATGCCCGACGGCGAGGAATCGCTGCTCACGCATGCCGGACTGACCCTGACCAGTTGGCGGGCGTTGGGTGAGCCCGGTTCGGCGACGCTGGCCGCGGAGTTGCTCGACGAGCGGCCGGAGCTGATCTGGAAGACCGGTGACCACACCCGCGACGAGCAAGCCGGTCCGCTGTGGGCAGAGTCTGGCGCCGCGCTGCACGAACCGTGGATGGCCTATCACGGCATGGTGCCGTTCGGCCAGATCCACGGACACTCGGCGCTGGTGGACTTCACCGAACAACGCTGGCGGTGTACGGGCCGAATCCGCCAGCGGTCCGAAGTCGACTGGCGTGCGCGCCACGTGCGGGTCCGCGTCAATGGACGAGTGTTCGTCGGTGTCGATCCCTGCCACGGCCGCACCGGCGCCGCGCAGTGGGAACCCTTGGTCCTCCAAGACGCCGAACTGCTCAGCGCCGCACCCACCGTTCCCTAGCCTTTTTCCACCCCGATCAGCGGGCGCGCAGGCCACTTCCCACGGTCTCGAGCACCGCCAGGTCGCGCACCGCGTACCGGTGGTGCTCGGCTTCTTCCTTCAGCACAACCTTGAGACAGCGGCGCACGACGTACTCCTGCTCGGGATACATGTCCGCCGGCTTGCGGCCGCACACCCGGTCGAGCTCGGCCGCGGTGAGTCCGTCCACGGCACGCCGCATCGCGGCCATGCGGGCGAGCCGCGGCGCCAGCACCTCCTCGATCGTCGGGGCGGCTTCGAGAGTGAGGCCGAGCTTCGCCGCCTCCTCCGGCGGCGTCCCTCCGGCGGGCAAGCCCCACGGGTGGTAGGGCGCTTCCTCTTCTAGCACGGCGTTGCCGAGCCAGGCATCGCAGGCGAACAGCAGATGCCGTTGCGTCTCCACGAACGACCACTCGCCGCCGACCTGCTCGTGCAGTGCGGCCTCGGGCAACTGCCTCGCCCGCTCTAGCGTCGCGTCCCACAGGGTCTCGATGGCGTCCCACGCAGCCCGGTAGTCCTCGGGGGAAGCCGCTTCCCGCGCCAGCACGCGGGCGGGGTGCCGGCGGTCGAGCTCGGCCTCGACGTAGGCGGTCACGTCGACGTCGTTGACGACGAGTCGCTCGAAGAAGCCACCGAGGTAGACGTCGCTGCCGTAGCAGTCGACGATCTTCAGACCGGTCACCTCGCAGTCGCGGATCTCGAGACCATCGAGGTTGCTCAGGTGGATGCGAGCGCCGCGGAACTGGTCGCTCTGGACGTATTCGGAAACCATCGGAGCAGTCTCGCTCAGTCACCACGCCCGCACCAGGTTCGGCCACGGTGGCGTGTACCGTGCCCCGATGCCCACGATCGAACGCCTTCGGCTGGACCACGCCGCAGCCGTGCTCGCGTTCGAGCAGCAGAACCGCGCCTACTTCGCGGCATCGGTGCCCGACCGGGGCGACGACTACTTCACCGAGTTCCAGCAACGGTTTCACGGTCTGCTCGCGGAGCAGGAGACCGGCGTGTGCCACTTTCACGTGGTGATCGGCGAGGGCGGCGAGGTGCTGGGCCGGGTGAACCTGGTCGACGTGGCCGAGGGTTCCGCCGAGCTGGGGTTCCGGGTCGCGGAGAAGGTTGCGGGCCGGGGGCTGGCCACTGCGGCTGTGGGCCAGGTGTGCGCGATGGCGGCGCGGGACCACGGGCTGTGGGCGGACGCGGCGGACGGCAACGCTGGTTCCCGGGCGGTGCTCGGCCGCGCCGGGTTCGTCCCGACCGGCGAGGAGGTCCTCCTGGCGGACCGCCCCGGGCATCGTTACGTGCTGTCGCTGGAAGGGGCCTTGAGCGGCCGGTCGGCATCGTCCTTTCTGGACGTGCGACAGACTTGCCAGCATGAACCAGACCAGCCGGGAGTTCACGCGGTTGCGGGCCGCCATCGAGCAGCGGTTGCCGGACACCGCGCCGTTTCGGGCCGGCGCGTCCGACGACGACCTCGAACGGCTCGCCGCCGCCACCGGGCTCGTCCTTCCCGACGAGCTGTGTGCGCTGCTGCGCACGTCGGGCGGGCAGGACGATCCCAGCCAGTTGTACGGCCCGCTCAACTACCACCACTTCCTGACCGTCGACGAGATCATCGAGATGCACGGCATGCTCACGGAGGTGGTCGGCTACATGGCCACGCCCGTCGAGCAGCCCGCCTTCTACCGGTGGACCGTGTGGTCGCCGCGCTGGCTGCCTTTCCTCGCGTTCCAGGGCGACTGCTACCTCCTCGACCTCGATCCCGGCGAGCGCGGCACGCTCGGGCAGGTCGTGTGCCGTCCCAACGTGCCCGACCTGGACGATCCCGTGGCGCCGTCGCTCACCGCGTTCCTCGCCCTCGCCGCCGACCTCGTCGAAAGCGGCCGGGCCCGTCTCGAGGAGAGCACGCTGGTCCTCCTCGACCTGTGAGCAACCGGGTCACCCGACGGCCGGTGATGCTCGGGCGCAGTGCGGTCAGGGCGGCGCGGACGAACGCGGCGAGAAGTGAGCGGGACCGTGGACGACTCGACCACCACCGCGCCGGCGGGCTCGCAAGGCTGAGGTTCGGCGTCCACTCGGGACAGCAGTGCGCGTCCTTCGCCGAGGGCCTGGAGCTGTGGCAGCTCGCCGAGGAGCCGAGGTACGACTGGTGCTCGCTGGTCGAGGTCCGCACGCCCGGCCGGGATCGGGGTGTGGGAACGGGGCCTGACCAGCAGCGGTCAGGCCC
>NZ_JBHXCW010000064.1:0-35275 GCF_042725365.1 Lentzea sp. NPDC060358
CTTCTGGGGCGGGCTGGCCAAGCGCTCCGTCCAACTGGGCTGACGGGCGCCGGGGGCGGGGCATCCCGGGAGGCGGGGCCACCACCGTGCCGCTCAGCAGCAACAGCACCACCGGCCCCAGCTCCAGCACCGCGAACACCGACAACGCCCGCCCCAGCACGAAGTCACCCCGCACCAGCGCGAACACCCGCACCACCGCCACGGCCGCGATCAGCGCGACCGTCCCCAGCAGCGGCCCGGCGAGCACGCCCAGCAGCAGCGCTCCCCCGCCCCACCACGCGAGCCGCCCCGGCGGCGGCGTGGGCGCCTCGCGGTGGAACCCCAGGCACAGGCACGCGAACGTCACGATCGCGGGCAGCTGGAACACCAGCCACGTCCCGACGAACGTCCCGAACAGCACCCCGGGCCCGATCGACACCAGCGCGAGCAGCTTCGCCGCCGTCCGCTTCCCCGCCAGCAGCGCCGCGAACGCCGCCACCGGCAACACCGCGTACAGCGCACCCGCGCCCGGGCCCGGCAGACCGGACGTGACCGCCGCGCTCTGGATCGACACGCCGGCCTGCAGCACGCCGGCGAGCAACCCGATCACGCCCAGCGCCCGCGCGACCTCCCCGTGCCACGCCGCCCCGGACGCGCCCGGTGCCGCCCCCGCCGCGAAGCGGGTCCGCACCGCGAGCCCCAGCACCGCCCAAGTCTCCCCCCACCCCGGCCAGCCGTGCTCCAGGTCCAGGTCGTCCTCCCGGCCCGCCAGGAAGATCCCGACCATCTCCTCCTCGCGGTCGCGCCGGTACCACCCCGGCAGCACCTTCAGCAGCGTCCGGTACCGCCGCTCGAGGTTGCTCATCCGTTGCTCGCCCACGCCTGGACGCCCCTCCCCCTCAGCACGGCCGAAGCCGCCCGCACGTTCGCGCTGAGCCGCGCGACCTCCGCCTGCAGCGCCCGCACACCCGAGTCGGTGAGCTTGTAGTAGCGCCGCAGCCTCCCCTGGTGCACCTCCTCGCGGTCGCGCTCGGCGAGCCCGTCCGCGACCAGCCTGTCCAGCACCCCGTACAACGTGCCCACGCGCAGCACCATCCGCCCCTCGGACAGCTGCTCCACCGCCTGCACGATCGCGTACCCGTGCAACGGCTCCTCCGCCAGCGCCGTGAGCACGAGGAACGCCTGCTCGGACATCACTCGACCACTCATGTCGCTGAATATATCGAGACGCGAGCTATGTTGAGAAGCCGACCACCGGCAATCGTTGAATTCGGTCAACACTGAAATTATCGAGCTACCCGAGCCGAATACATGTTTGAAGACCTTGAACCGCGGCTATGTCCCACCCGACGTACCAGGTCGCGGGCGAAGGGGCGGGAGATGGACCGTGGGGATTCCTCATGATCGGGATCCAGGCACTAGGGTGACCCGCCGTGGACGCCCTTCCCGATCCGACAGATGCCCTGTCCGCTGTTCCTGTCGCGGGTTCCCGACGCTCGACGCCGGTGGTGGGGCACCTCAAGTTCTTCTTCGGCCCCATGGACTGCGGCAAGTCGACGCTCGCCCTGCAGATCGACCACAACAACTCGCGGCAAGGCCGGCGCGGGCTGCTGCTGGTGCGGCACGACCGGTCGGGCCGGCCGCAGATCTCGAGCCGCATCGGCATCACGCGCGAGGCCGCGGAGATCCGCGACGACGACCTCCGCCGGCTGGTGCGGGCGGAGTGGGCGCTGGGCCGGCGGGTGGACTACCTGATCGTCGACGAGGCGCAGTTCCTCACGGCCGAGCAGGTGGAGCAGCTCGCGGAGCTCGCGGACGACGTCCAGGTCGACGTGTACTGCTTCGGGCTGGCCACCGACTTCCGCGGCGAGATGTTCCCCGGCTCGCAGCGGCTGTTCGAACTGGCCGACGAGCTCAAGGCCATCCAGGTCGAGGTGCTGTGCTGGTGCGGCGTGCCGGGCCGGTTCAACGCGCGAGTGCGGGCTGGACGAGTGATTCGCGCCGGGGACACGGTCCTGGTCGCCGACACGGTGCCGGACACGGAACAGCACCGATCGGGTACGGAGAGCAACGGTGTAACCGACGCCACGGAAACTACTGTGCGCTATCAAGTGCTCTGCCGGCGTCACTTCCGGTTGGGTGACCTGGGCCCTGACGTCGCACAAAGTGGTCAGCTCCGGTTGGCATAGGCGACTACCCACCGCCTCCTCTAGGCCATTAGAGTGATGCATGAGCGCAGGAGCTTGATAACGCGTCACGATCCTGTGGCGATCGCATCCATTAGTAGGAAGCCTTCGTTGACGAGTGAACGACGTCACTGTGGGCGACCATGAGAGCGAGCCGGAAACAAACGGAGCAATCCGGGCGTTGCACACGGTGAGCAAGAAGCCTGGGCCCCGGCCCTGAGCCGAGCGAAAGGACACCGCCATGGCCGACCGCGTTTTGCGTGGAAGCCGGCTCGGAGCAGTCAGCTACGAGACCGACCGCAACCACGATCTCGCTCCGCGCCGGGCAGCGCGGTACGCCTGCCCCAAGGGACACGACTTCGAGGTCCCGTTCTCCGACGACGCCGAGTTGCCGCCGACCTGGGAATGCCGTCTCCACGGCACCGAGTCGAAGATCATCGACGGGGTCGAGCCGGAGGTGAAGAAGATCAAGCCGCCGCGCACGCACTGGGACATGCTCCTGGAGCGCCGGTCGATCCCCGAGCTCGAGGAGCTGCTCGACGAGCGCCTCGAAGAGCTTCGCGGACGCCGCACCCGCACGGCCTGATCTCCTCGCAGACGCTTCAAGCCGTCCCGGTCTCCCGCCGGGGCGGCTTCTTGCGTCTCTCAGGAGGCTTTCGCGGCCGCGGCGACCAGGTTCCGCCCCCACCACACCCCGGCGGCCGCCAGGACGCCCCAGATCGCCAGCGCGACCAGCGAACGGGGTGATCCGAGGTCGTCGAGCGCGTCGCCCAGCACCGCGGCGAGCACGGTGGAGGGCACGAGGCCCAGCGCGGTGCCCAGGGCGAAGTCCCGCGCCCGCACCGCCGTGACGCCCGCGGCGAAGTTCGACAGCGTGAACGGCACCACCGGCAGCAGCCGCAGCACGAGCGTGGCCTCGACGCCGCGCCGGGTGAAGAGCCGTTCGACGACCTCCAGCCGCTCCCCCAGCCAGCCCTGCACGGTGTCGCGGCCGAGCCTGCGGGCCACCGCGAACGCGATCAGCGCGCCCGCCGTGAACCCGGCGACGGCGAGCGCGCTCCCCCACCCCACGCCGAACAGCAGCCCCGCCGCCGTGCCGAGCACCGGTTTCGGGAGGAACACCGCCGTGCCGATCGCGCACACGGCCAGGAACAGCACCGGGGCCGCCGGTCCCGCGCGGTCCACCACCGAGCGCAGCCCGCTACCGTCGGGCAGGTCGACCAGCTGGGCGAGGACGGCGAACGCGACGACGAGCAGCACGAGGACGATCAGGCCCGGACGTCGCATCGCTCCAACGTACCCGGCAAGCTGAGGGCCATGACCGTGCAGCTGCCGTCCGGCGAAAGCATCCCCGCGCTCGGCATGGGGACGTGGATGATGGCCGAGGACTTCGCCCGGCGCGACGAGGAGGTCGCCGCCCTGCGGGCAGGTCTGGACGAGGGGCTCTCGCTGATCGACACGGCGGAGATGTACGGGGGCGGCTCGGCGGAGTCGCTCGTCGGCGAGGCGATCGCCGGGCGCCGCGACGAGGTGTTCCTCGTGTCGAAGGTGCTGCCCGGCAACGCGAGCGCGGCCGGCGCGGTCCGGGCGTGCGAGGAGAGCCTGCGGCGGCTCGGGACCGACCGGCTCGACCTCTACCTGCTGCACTGGCGGGGCCGCTTCCCGCTCGCGGACACGCTGGAGGGGTTCGCGGCGCTGACCGAGGCGGGCAAGATCCGGCACTGGGGCGTCAGCAACCTCGACCTGGCGGACCTGCGCGAGCTGACGGCGTTGCCGGGCTCCTGCCAGACCAACCAGATCCTCTACAACCTCACCCGGCGCGGCCCGGAGCACGACCTGCTGCCGTGGCAGGCCGGCGCCGGGATCCCGGTGATGGCCTACTCCCCCGTCGAGCAGGGCAGGCTGCTGGACTCACCGGTGCTCGCGTCCGTGGCGCGGCGGCACGGCGCGACCGCCGCCCAGGTCGCGCTGGCGTGGGTGCTGCGCCTGCCGTTCGTGACCGCGATCCCCAAGGCGGGCACGGTCGAGCACGTCCGCGACAACGCCCGCGCGACCGGCCTGGTGCTGACCGAGGAGGACCTGGCCGAGCTCGACCGGGCTTTCCCCGCACCGGCCGGGCCGCGGCCGCTCGAGATGCTCTGACCGCACGACGACGCCCTCCGCGCTCGCGGAGGGCGTCGATTCGCCGGTGCCGTCCCCTCGAGGACAGGCCCTAGCGCGGTTCGTAGGTCAGGCAGTTGGCCTGGTGGTCACCGGCGCCCTGGCCGACCCGCACGCTCTGCGCCGTGCACTCCAGCGACGCGTTGTGCGTGCAGTCCGTGCGCGAGCAGGCGCCGACCTGCGCGACGACCTTGTCCAGGCCGCCCTTCGTGCCGAGCGGGATGAACGTGCCGCAGTCCGCGGCCCCGTTGTCGCCGCGGACGGTGATCGCGAAGGCGTGGCAGCCGTCGTGGTTGTACGAGCAGGCGCTCACGCTGCAGTCGTGGACTGCGGGCATCGCCGGGTTCTCGAGGGTGGTCATGTCCGCTCCTGCCGTGGTGGGAAAGGTTCGGTTGTCCCGGACCCTGCCACCGCCACGACGGGCCCGCAATTCGAGCGGAATTAGGGGAGCCTATCCTTCAACAATCATTCCGTCCTTGATCTCACGGCCCGAACAGTAAACGCCGCGCTCGTTCCCCACGCCTGACACAGGCGCACTGAGCTGCAGTTTCCCGCCGGAACCCAACGCCTTCGACGTGAAGCGGACTCGGTTGGGAACCATCCGGAAGAAGCGGATCCGGCGCACGGCGATCGCCGCGATCCACTCTTCCGGGATCGGCCTTTCCCGATACGAACCCCTATCGGCAGAACAGCACGAGCCGAGGTGTGAAAACGAGCAGGCCCCGATATCGGCTCGCCACCGCCACCCGCCGGGAATAACCGGGGGACGGTCCGGTTAGGCTAGGTGATACGTCAACTAGCTGGGTCGGGTGTGCTGTGGAGATCGCTGTTCTGGGTGCGGGTCACGTCGGTCCCGTGCTCGCGCGCCTCGCCCTCGCGGCGGGGCACACGGTGTCGATCGCGGGCTCGGGCGACCCCGCGCGGATCGCGATGATCGTCGAGTTCCTCGCACCAGGCGCGGTGGCGGCGTCCGCCGCCGACGCGGTCGCGGACGCAGGCCTCGTGGTGCTCGCGATCCCGTGGCACCGGTTCCCCTCGCTCGACCCGGCGCCGTTCGCGGGCAAGGTCGTCGTCGACGCGATGAACCACTGGCCGCCCGCCGCCGCCCCGCTGGGCACCAGCGAGCAGGTCGCGGCACGGCTCACCGGCGCGCACGTCGTGAAAGCCCTCAACCACATCGCTTACCAGGACATGGAACCCGCCGCGGGACGCGCCGCCGGGGTCGCCGGCGACTCCCCCGCCGCCGTGGCCGTCGTGTCGGGGTTCCTGCGCGACATCGGGTTCGACCCGGTGCCGGTCGGCCCGCTGAGCGCGGGAAGGCACCTGGAGCCCGGCAGCCCGCTCTTCGGCGTCGCGGCCGGCCAGCCCGACTTCGAGAACCTCCCCACGCTCGCGAAGGAGCAGTCATGACCACGTTCGGGCTCGACACGTTCGGCGACGTCACCCACGACGCCACCGGCACCCCTCTCAGCCACGCCCAGACCATCCGCAACCTCGTCGAGGAGGGCGTGCTCGCCGACCAGGTCGGGCTCGACTTCTTCGGCATCGGCGAGCACCACACGCCCGACATGCCGCTCTCGGCCGCCGACGTGGTGCTGGCCGCGATCGCCGCCCGCACCACGCGCATCCGCCTGGGTTCCGCGGTGACGGTGCTGAGCTCGGACGACCCGGTGCGCGTGTTCCAGCGGTTCTCCACGCTGAACGCGATCTCCGGCGGCCGCGCGGAGGTCATCCTCGGCCGCGGGTCCAGTGTGGACTCGTTCCCGCTGTTCGGCTACGACCTCGCCGACTACGAGGACCTGTTCGAGGAGAAGACGCACCTCTTCGCGGAGATCCTCCGTGGCGGCCCGGTCACCTGGCAGGGCAAGACCCGCGCGGCGCTGCACGAGCAGGACGTCGTGCCGTTCAGCGAGCCGTTCCCCACGTGGATCGGCGTGGGCGGCAGCCCGCAGTCCGTCGTGCGCGCCGCCACCTACGGCTTCTCGCTGATGCTCGCGATCATCGGCGGCGACCCGGCGCGGTTCGCCCCGTTCTCCGAGCTCTACCGGCACGCGCTGGAGAAGTTCGGCCACGAGCCGCAGCCGATCGGCATCCACTCCCCCGGCCACGTCGCGCCGACCGACGAGCAGGCGCGCGAGGAGTTCTGGCCGCACTACCTGGACCTGATCGGCCGACTCGGCAAGTCGCGCGGGTTCGCCGCCCCCACCCGCGAGTCCTACGCCCGCGAGGTGGGCCCGCAGGGCGCGTTGTTCGTCGGGTCGCCGGAGACGGTGGCGGCGAAGATGGCGCGCACGATGACGACGCTGGGCGCCAGCCGGTTCGACCTGAAGTACGGGATGGGCGGGCTGTCGCACGAGTCGCTGCTGCGGACGATCGAGCTGTACGGGACGCAGGTCGTGCCGCGGGTGCGGGACCTGCTCTCCTAGGCCCCCGGCCGTTCCAGCAACCGGGCCACGGCGACCGGGTTCGAGTACTCGCGGATGCGGCGGATCAGGCCGTCGCGCACGTCGAACCGGAAGACGTACCGGTTGCGGTACGGCTCCCCCGTCCCGGCCACGGTCATGTCGCCGTGGCACTCGGCGAACACCGTCTCGCCGGCGGTGGAGAACTCCAGGTCCCGCCAGCGGATCCGGTCGAACGTGACCGCTCCCGTCCGGACCCAGTCGAGCAGGGCCTGCTTGCCCGTGACGGTGTCCACGGGCGCGAGTGCCCCGTGCACGGTCAGCGGGACCTCCATGACGACGTCCGGTGCCAGGTGCGGCTCCAGGACCTCCGGTGACTTGGACTCCGTCGCGGCGAAGAACGCCTCGGCGTGGTGGCGCATCTGCGTGCTCCCGTCAGGCGTTCGCGGTCGTGCGGATGGTCTCGAGGTGGTCCCACAGCGCGCGTTCGCGGCCGGGGTCGTAGGACTCGCCGGACGACCGGGTGACGCGGGTCCGGTCCACGTAGGAGCCCGACGGTGCGTCGACGCCTCCCAGGACGGCGTCGGCGAGCTTGCGGCCCGCGGCGGCCGGGGTGTCGGCGAACGGGGTCAGCGCCAGGGGGACGGTGAGCCAGCGCATCGCGAACCTGCCCACCGGTCCGGCGTCGCGGGACAAGCCCGTGCGCGGGACAAGGCCGGGGTTGTAGGAGGTGATGGTGATGCCCGGTGGCAGCCTCCTCGCCCACTCGTGCACGAGGTGGATCGCGGCGAGCTTGCTGGTCGTGTAGGCGGTCCTGCCCGCCGTGACCGAGCCGGGGTCGGGGAACGCGCCGGGCCGGGACAGCACAGCGGGAGCGGACCACCGGGGTGCGGGCATGGTGCCGCCGGAGTGCTTGAAGTCGCCGAAGTGCGTGTCGCTCACGGTCACGAGCAGCCGCGCCGGTGCCGTGAGCAACGGGACCAGACCTGCGATGAGCAGGTGGTTGGCGAGGACGTTCACGGCGAACGTGGTCTCGTGGCCGTCCGCGGTCGCGTGCAGGGCGTCGCCGAGCGAGACGCCCGCGTTGCCCGCGAACCCCGTGATCGGGGGCACGGCGCCGTCCAGGTGCAGGGCGCGGATCGCGTCGACGGCGGAACCGACACCGGCCACGCTCGCCAGGTCGGCGTCGACCAGCGTCACGCGCGGCCCCTGCAGGTCCTCGCCGGACCGGCCGCGGGCGAGCACGACGAGGTGCATCCGCGGATCTCTGCGCAGCAGTTCGGCGGCGGCCACGCGGCCGATGCCGCTCGTGGCGCCGGTCATCACCAGGGTGTGCATCGTCAGCCTTCCGGTTGAGTTGACATCGTCAACAGAAAACACCTTTTCGGTGGACGCTGTCAACTCAACCGGAAGGCGGCTTAGGATGACCCGGTGACGACGCGCGCCGAGACCGCAGCCGCGACCAGGCAGGCCCTGCTGCGGGCGGCGGAGGAACTCCTCGACCGCGGTGGCGTGGAAGCGGTGACGTTGCGCGAGGTCGGCGGCGCGGCGGGGCTGTCGCGATCGGCCGCCTACCGCCACTTCGCCGACAAGGACGCGATGCTCACGGCGATCAGCTTCGCCGGGTGGGAGGAGCTGACCGCGCGCTTCCAGGACATCGCGGCGCGGTCGGTCGAGAGCCCGGCGGCGGCCCTGCGGGAGGCGATCGGCGAGTTCCTCGCCCTCGCCCGCACCAGGCCCGGCCGCTACCGCCTGATGCTGACCCGCGCCCCCTTCGGCGACCTGGCGGCGGAGGTCGGCGAGCGGTCGCAGGACGTCTTCCACACCCTGGTCGCCCGCGTCGTCCCGGCCGGCCGGGCGCGGCCGTTCGCGGGGCTGATCATGGCCGCGGCGCACGGCATCGCCGATCTCGAGGCGGGCGGGCAGCTCGACCCGCGCAAGTACGACGCGGACGGCGACGCGCTCGTCGACCTGCTCATCGCCACCCTGCCCGCCCGCTGAGCGTCACTTCTTCGACGAGGCGATCTCGCACTCCTTGGCGTGCTCCAGGCCCAGCGTGATCGACGCGGCGTCGTTGTTCGGACCGCCCAGCGACCAGGTGATCATCTCGGCGCCCGGTTCGTTGAGCACCTCGACGTAGCGCACTCCCTTGTCCCGCAGGCACTGCACGACGCGCTGGGCGAAGTCGAGGGCCTCCGGGTTCGCGGGGTCCTTCTCCCACGGCGGAAGCGGCACCTTGGAGGCGCAGGCCTGCACCGCCTTGTCGACCTCCTCCTTCATCGGCTGGGACTGGCCGTGGGCCGCGTCCGCCCTGCCCTTCTTGTCCAGGCCGAACCCGGCCATGCACTGGTCGTACGGGGCGTTGAGGGCGTCGAGGTCCTCCGGGGTCATGTCGAGGCGTTCGCGCGGGCGTTGCTCCTGGGCGGCCGGGCCGGAGGACGCGGCGGCCGGCGTCGAGATCGAGGCGACCTCGGGCTGGGCGGCCGGCGCCGAGCAGGCGGCCAGGAGCAGCAGCAGGGCGAGCGGGGCCTTCTTCATCGGGAACCTTTCACACGGAGAGCGCCTGCGTCGGCGTGAGCCGGGCAGCGCGGATGGAGGGGTAGAGACCTGCGGCGGCGCCCACGGCGAACGCCGCCAGCACACCGGCCGCGAGGACCGGCAGGGGCAGGACGAGCGGCCAGCGGTGCCAGGTGGCGTAGCCCGCGACGCCGAGCGCGCCCAGGGCGGTGCCCGCGAGCCCGCCGAGACCCGAGAGCAGGACGGCCTCGGTGAGGAACTGGGCCCTGATGTGGCCGCGGGTCGCGCCGAGCGCTCGCCGCAGGCCGATCTCGCTGCGGCGTTCCAGCACCGAGATCACCATCGTGTTGGCCACGCCGACGCCGCCCACGAGCAGCGCGACGCCCGCGAGGCCCAGGAACAGCGCGCTGTAGGAGTTCTCGGTGGCGCGCTTGGCCGCCAGGGCGTCGGACGGCCGCGACACCTGCACGAGGCCGGGCACCTCCCCGTGCAGCGTCGCCGGGAGCACGGCGCGCACGTCCTCGATGGCCTCCTCGCGGGCCTTCACGTACACGACCGTCGGGTGGCCGTCGAAGCCCAGCTGGGTGCGGGCGGCCTCCCAGCCGACGAGCACCGACCGTTCGACGTCGGGGGCCAGCGGCATCGGGCCGAGCACCCCGACGACGGTGAACCAGTGCTCCCCCACGAACACCGCCGGGTGCTCCCCCACGTCCCGGATGCCGAGCCGGGACGCCGCGACGTGGCCCAGCACGACGGACGGGAAGTCCGGGCGCGGCAGGAACTCGCCGCTGCGGACGTGCCCGTTCACCACGTCGAGCAGGCCGGGGGTGGTGGCGAGGACGGTCAGGTCGGAGCTGTGGCCGGGGTCGAGCAGGTCGTTGCGGCGGACGCGGGCGTGGGTGTTCGCCACGGCCGCGGCGGTGGTCACCGGGCCGATCCGCCGCACCATCGCCACCGACGACTCCGGCAGCAGCACCGGGTCGTCCTGGCGCGGGGCGGGCTGGACGCGCAGCAGGTTGGTGCCGAGCGCGGTCAGCTCGTCGAGCAGCGCCTGCTGGCTCGACGCCGGGATGCCGGTGACCACCACGACGGTGGCGATGCCCAGGGCGATGCCGAGCGCGGACAGGGCGGCGCGCAGCCTGCGGGTGCGGATGCCGAGCGACCCCAGTGCGAGCAGGTCGGCGAACGAGAGGCGTCTCACCGCACGCTCCTCATGACGACGGTCCGCTCCGACGCGGTGCCCGTGCCGGAACCGGTGTCCGCGACGATCCGGCCGTCGCGCAGCTCCACCCGGCGCGGCAGCGAGGCGGCGATGTCGCGGTCGTGGGTGATCAGGGCGATGGTCGTGCCCTGGCGGTTCAGCTCGCGCAGCAGGTCCAGCACGGCGTGGCCGGTGGCGGTGTCGAGCGCGCCGGTCGGTTCGTCGGCCAGCACCAGGGACGGGTTGTTCACGACGGCGCGGGCGATCGCGACGCGCTGGCGTTCGCCGCCGGAGAGCTGCTGCGGCCGGTGGTCGGCGCGGTGCCCGAGGCCGACCCGTTCGAGCGCCGCCACGGCCAGGTCCCTGCGGTCCCTGCGCCGCACGCCCGCGTACAGCAGGCCGGTGGCGACGTTCTCGGTGGCGGAGAGCGCGTCGGAGAGGTGGAACTGCTGGAACACGAACCCGAGGCGGCTGCCGCGCAACGCCGACAGCTCGCGGTCCGGCAGCGTCGAGACGTCCCGGCCGTCGATCTCCACCGTTCCCGACGACGGCAGGTCCAGCGTGCCGACGAGGTGCAGCAGCGTCGACTTGCCGGAGCCGGACGGTCCCACGATCGCGAGCAGCTCACCCGAGCGGACCTGCAACGACACGTCGTCGAGCGCCGTCACGCCGCCGGGGTGGTGCTTGCTGACCGAGCGCAGCGCGAGCACGGGAGGGGTCACTGCGCCGTCACCACTTCCAGGCCCTCGGTGATGCCGGTACCGGAGATCTCCACCTGGTCGTGCGAGTACAGGCCGGTGGTCACGGCCTTGAGCGCGCCGCCGGGCAGCTGCACGGCGTACCCGCCCTCCTTCAACGCGACGAGCGCCGCGAGCGGCACCGTCAGCACGCCCGTGCGGCTCTCGGTGGTGATCTTCAGCCGGACCGGCGCGGTGTCCAAGTCCTCGACGTCCGCCGGCTTGTCCGGCGTGACGACGACGTCGACCTGCGCGCCACCGCCGTTCTCCGGCGGCGGCGCGTTCGTCACCGACGTGACCGTGGCGGGCACCTCGCGGTTGTCCGGGCGCACGACGGCGACCGCCAGGCCGGCCTTGAGCGCGCCCGCCTCGGCCACCGGCACCTCGGCGGTGACCAGCCGGGTGGTCGGGGTGAGCTCGAAGAGCTCCTCGGCGGCGGACGCGCCGAGCTGGGCTTTCACGGACCCGACCCGCATCGGCCGGTCCAGCACCAGCACGCGGCCGGGCGCGAGGACGCCGTTCTGCTCGACGCCCACGGCCTTCTGCCACTTCTTGACCGCCTCGACCACGCGCGGGGTGAGCTCGGCCTTGGCCACGTCCTTGGGCCGCGTGCCGACCTGGTAGCCGAGCGCGGCGAGGTTGTCCATCACCACCGCGACGTCCGAGCCCTTGACGCCCGGTGCGTCGAGCGCGCGGAACAGGGGTGTCGCACCGTAGAACACGACGACCGGCTGGTCGTCCACGCGGTACAGCTCCTTGCCCAGCTCGGTGGCCTGACCGGGCGCGGGCAGCTTCGTGACGGTGCCGGCGCCCCCTTTGACGGGGCGGGCGGTGCCGAACCCGAGGTTCGCCTGCAGCAGCCGGGTGTTCGCGAGGTCCCCCTTGCGCACGGTGGTGGTCTTCACCTCCGGTGGGGGCGCCGCGGCCGGTTCGTCCGGTCTCCCCCGCACGACCAGGAAGACGGCGGCGACGGCCACGACGAGCAGCGTGGCCGCGATGACGGTGTTGCGCATGCGGTGGATCTTCGGAGGCACTTGTGAGGATCCTGTGTCGAACCGGTGACCGCCCCGAGGGCGTCCCTATGATCGCCGGGTGAGCGCTCTCATCCTGGTCGCCGAGGACGACGTGAACCAGGCCGAGCTGATCCGCCGCTACCTGGAGCAGGACCACCACCGCGTGCTCGTCGTCCACGACGGACGCGACGCGCTCGACGTGTGCCGCTCCCGCGGGCCTGCTCTCGTGGTGCTCGACCTGATGCTGCCGGGTCTGGGCGGACTGGACGTCTGCCGGGCGCTGCGAGCCGACTCGGACGTGCTGGTGCTGATGCTCACCGCGCGGTCCACCGAGGACGACCTGCTGCACGGGCTCGGCATCGGCGCGGACGACTACATGACCAAGCCGTTCAGCCCCCGCGAACTGGTGGCGCGGGTGCGGACGCTGCTGCGCAGGCGCCCGGCGGAGAAACCGGTGCCGTTGCTCGCGGTCGGGCCCATCGTCGTCGACCCGGTCCGGCACGAGGTCACGGTGCGGGGCGAGCGGATCGAGTGCACGCCCGGCGAGTTCGGTCTGCTGGAGGTGCTCGCGTCCGAAGTGGACCGGGTGTTCTCCCGCGAGCAGCTGCTGGAGCGGATGCACGGCCTGGACAGCTTCCTCACCACCCGCACGATCGACACGCACGTGAAGAACCTGCGCCGCAAGATCGAGGCCGACACCCGTGCGCCGGAACACCTGGTCACCGTGTACGGCATCGGCTACAAGCTCACGGCGGGGCGTCGTGGCGCGCCGTAGCGTCTTCGCCCGGCTGCTGCTGGTCGTGGTGCTGATCGCGGTGTGCTCGATCGCCGCGACCGCGTGGCTCGCGACGCAGCTCACCAGGGCGTCGATCGCGCGGGAGCAGGGCAGGGAGCTGGCCGCGGACAACCGGATCTACGCGGCGCTGCTCGGCTACGCGGCGGCGCACCGCGACTGGTCCGACGTGGACGGCCACCTCGACTCCCTGCTGCGCGAGCACCCCGGCCGGCGCGTCGTGCTGGTCACGAGGGACGGCCGGACGATCGTCGACCGCGGCGGCGCGGGCGGCCAGCTCCCGGCCACGGCCGCGGCGGTCGTCGACCCGCTCGCCGTCGACCCGGTGCTCGTGCCCGGCGCGCCCGCCGACCGGATCGACGACCGGGTGCTCGGGCCGTTCCGCACCCCGATCGCCTTCCGCGACCGGGAGGACCGCACGGGGTCGCTGTTCTGCCTGCGGCTCGTGCGCAAGGAGCAGGCGCGGCTCGACTGCCGGGAGGACGACCTGCCGTTCGACACGGCGGCCGACTTCGCCGCGCTGCTCGACCTCGAGGACCTCGTCGGCGCCTGCTTGGCGCGCCGGTCGCTGCCCCCGGTCGACCTCGACCCGGACTACACGCCCGCCGGCAAGCAGTCGGGCGTGCCCCCGCCGGACGAGCCGGCGGTCGCCGCCTGCGTCGCCTCGTCCCGCCGGGAGCAGCTCACCCCGTACGTGGCACCGCCCGCCCTGCTCTACCTGACGACCTCCGCCGGTCCGCCGACGGCCGCGATCTCGTTGCCGGGCAACGAGTGGCAGGTGGTCGGCGCCGCCGCGGCGGTGCTGCTGGCCGCGGTCGGGGTGGCGGCGCTCGCGGGCGCGCGGATCACGCGACCGCTGCGGGCGTTGACGGCCGCCGCCGACCACATGTCCGCCGGGGGCGACATCCCGCCGGTGCCGGTGCGCGGGCAGGACGAGATCGCCGGGCTCACCAGGGCGTTCAACACGATGGCCGCGAACCGGGCGCAGCTGGAGCACGCGCGCAAGGCGATGGTCAGCGACGTCGCCCACGAGCTGCGCACCCCGCTGAGCACGATCCGGGGCTGGCTGGAGGCCGCCGAGGACGGGGTGAGCGAGCTCGACCCGGCGCTGGTCGCGTTGCTGCTCAAGGAGGCGCTGGTCCTGCAGCACGTCGTCGACGACCTGCAGGACCTCGCGGTGGCCGACGCGGGCGCATTGCGGCTCACCGTCGTCGCGCAGCCGGTCGCGGCGGTGCTGGAGCAGGTCCGCGCGGCGCACCAGGCACGCGCGGCGCAGGCCGGTGTCACCGTGACCGTGCGGGCGGACCCGTCGCTCGTGGTGCACGCGGACGCCGTGCGGTTGCGGCAGGTCCTCGACAACCTCGTCGCCAACGCCCTGCGGTACGTGCCCTCCGGTGGCTCGGTCACCCTGGGCGCCGTCCCGGATGCCGGACACGTTCTGCTCACCGTCGCGGACACCGGGCCGGGCATCGCCGGGGAGGACCTGCCGCACGTCTTCGACCGGTTCTGGCGGGCCGACCCGTCGCGTTCCCGCAGCACAGGGGGCAGCGGGCTGGGTCTCGCGATCGTGCGCAAGCTCGTCGAGGCGCACGGCGGGACGGTCGATGTGATCAGCACAACAGGTGTCGGAACGACGTTCCGCGTCCGCTTGCCGGAACTCGGCTGATACTGCCAGCGTTGGACCGCTGGAGGAGAAACCGGTGATCGTTCCCATGCCAGCGAGCGCGCCCCGTCGCACGGGCTCGTTCGTGCTGACCGAAGACGTGACCGTCCGGGTGACCGGGCAGGCCCGCACCGCGGCGGCGATGCTGCGCGAGCACATCTTCCGGCAGACCGGGTACCTGCTCGCCGAGTCGCCCGACGGCATGCTGATGGTGTCGCACGACCCGGCGATGCGCGGCCTCGGCCCCGAGGGGTACGCCCTGCTCGTCAGCAACGACGCGGTGATGCTGCGCGCGGGCACCCAGGCCGGGCTGCGCCACGGCGTGCAGTCGTTCCGGCAACTGATGACCCGCGACGGCACGGTCCGCGCGGCCGACGTCCGCGACTCCCCCGCGTTCGCGTGGCGCGGGGTGTCGAGCGCGCTGCTGCCGCCCGCCGAGATGCGCCGGGCGATCGACCGGATGGCCGCCTACAAGCTCAACGTGCTGCACGTCTTCCCCGAGGGCGACCCCGACGCGTTGCGGGAGCTGGTCGAGTACGGGCGCGACCACGGCGTGACGGTGGTGCCCGAGCTCAGCCCCGCGACGGTCGAGCTGCTCGAGCTCTTCCCGAGCCGCTGGGTGCACATCGGCAGCGCCAAGCTCGGCACGAAGTTCGCCGGCCTGCTCGAACGCCACGGCAAGCTGCCGGTGAGGTGGCACGACGGCGGTTCGGACGTCCTCGGCCCGCACGGGCAGCTCGTGGAGGGCGACGACGTGCTGCGCGCGGTCGCGACCGCGGGCTGGGTGGGCGGTCAGCGGACGACGTCGGCGGTCGCGCCCGCCTGGTAGTCGTTGACAGCCGCGGTGTGAACGCTGGTCGCGCCGCGCGGCTGTTCACATGTTTATCGTTGAAATGCCCGGTCTCGTCCCGGTTTTTCGGTGCCCAGGCCTATCGGGGTGTCGGCCGAAAGCCGGATCGCCTTGTTCCCCATGGCGGCGAATTCGCTTGACCGGTGCGGAAGTGGTCACCTGTTGATCGGCTGTTGCCCTGTTCCGGCGACCTGGCCGGGCGGGTGATCACGTGCCATCGTGTCGATGTGCGGGGGATGTCGGGGGTGCGGGCGGACCACCCTTTCCGGTTGCTGCTCGTCGAGGACGACCGGGAACTGGTGGAGCTGCTCGCCGCCGTGCTGCGCGGCGAGGGCTACGTAGTGGACACGGCGTTCGACGGGCAGCGCGGACTGCACCTCGCCCTCACCCAGCCCTTCGACGTGGTGGTCATCGACCGCGGCCTGCCGGTGATCGACGGCCTGGACCTGTTGTCCCGGTTGCGGTCCCGGTCGCTGCGCACCCAGGTGCTCGTGCTGACCGCGATGAGCTCGGTGCACGACCGGATCGACGGGCTCGACGCGGGCGCCGACGACTACCTGACCAAGCCGTTCGACCTGGGCGAGCTGACCGCCCGGCTGCGCGCGCTGTGCCGCCGTGCCGCGGAACTGGCCGCGGTGCTGCGCATCGGCGAGGGGCGGCTGGAGCTGGAGCAGCACCAGGTGGTGCTGCCCGACGGCGAGAAGATCCCGTTGACGGCGCGGGAGTTCGCGCTGCTGCGGGTGCTCGCCACCCACCCCGACACCGTGCACACGCGGGCGGCGTTGCGCAGGACGGTGTTCCAGGACGCCCCCTCGCAGTCCATTGTGGACACCTACGTGCACTACCTGCGGAGCAAGGTCGGGCGCTCGGTCGTGCTGACGGTGCAGGGGATCGGCTACCGGTTGGGGGCGCTGTGAACGCGGAGGCGGAGATCCGGCGCGCGCGGTGGCGGGTGAGCCTGCTGGTCGGCGCGGCGATCACCCTGGTGATCGCGTTCGTCGGCGGGATCGCGTACCTCGTGATGGCGCAGGCGCAGCAGACCCAGGTGGCGCGCGAGCTGCGGTACAACGCCCGGTACGGGGTGCCGGACGTGGCGCCGCGCTGCGCGTGGGTGTTCGTGCTGGAGAACGGTGTGCTCGACCAGGGTGTGCTGGCCGTGCCGGCCGGCTTCCCGCTGCGGCCGGACCTCGACTCCGTCGTGTCCTCCGGCGTGCAGGTCGAGCGGTCGGTGTCCGCGAACGGCACGGAGTACGAGGTGCTGACGGCGCCGGGCGCGAACGGCACGACGGTGCAGGCGGTGTTCGACCTGCGCTACCAGCTCGCGGACCGCCGGCACCTGCTGCTGGCACTGGGCATCGCGCAGGCGGCGGGCCTGCTGGTGGCGGCCCTGATCGGCTTCGGCGTGAGCCGCCGCGCCGTGGGCCCGCTCGCCGAGGCCCTGGCCCGGCAACGCCGCTTCGTCACCGACGCGAGCCACGAACTGCGCACCCCGATCGCCCGGGCCCACCTGCGCGCGCAACTGCTCGCCGCCGCCGTGCCCGACGCGCAACGCGGCAACCTCGACGCCCTGGCCCGCTCGATCCGCGGCCTCGCGGACGTGGTGGACGACCTGCTGCAGTCGTCGCAGCTCGGCGCGTTCGAGGGCCGCCCGGTCGACTTGGCGGACGTGGCCGAGGCCGCCGTCGTCGGCGAGACCGAACGGGCCGCGCAACGCCAGATCACGGTGTCGCTCGACCACCCCGGCCACCCGCTCGTGGTGAGCGGCGTCGAGACGGCGCTGCGCCGGGCGGTGGACGAGCTGCTGGCCAACGCCGTGCGGCACACCCCGGAGGGCGGGCGGATCTCCGTGTCCGTCGCGGCCGTGTCCGGGGTGGTGGAGCTGGCGGTGACCGACACCGGGTCCGGGTTCGAGCCGCGGGAGGCGGAGGGGTTGTTCGAGCGGTTCCGCGGCGGGGAGGGCGGGTTCGGGCTGGGGCTCGCGCTCGTGCGGGAGGTCGTCGCCGGGCACGGGGGGACCGTGGAGGCCGTGGGGCGGCCCGGGGCCGGGGCCCGGTTCACGTTGCGGGTGCCGCTGGCCGCGCAGGCCGGCTCAGGGGTCCCCTGGTCGTCTGGGTCCCCCGCTGCCCACCGTACCGAGCTGGTCTGACAGTTCCGGCCGCGTCGAGCTGGCCGCCCGGGACGAGCCGGCTGGGACAAGCAGCGGCGCACAGGCCGCGTGGAGCTGGCCGCGTCGTTCGGACCGCCTCGATCAGGCCGCCCAGCACAAGCCGCCTCGGACAAGCCGCACAAGCCGCCGCCTCACCACTCGCCCGCCACCACCACCTCCGCCGCCACCCGCACGTCCTCGTCCAGCGGACGGTCCGGGTCCACCGGCTCGATCGCCTCCGCCAGCGCGTCCAGCAGCGCCGCGCACCGGGGTGCGGTCGGGCGGCGGGCTCCCACGTGCGCCGCCTGGCGCAGGCCCAGGGCCAGGGAGCCGCACAGCAGGCGGAGCAGGCCGGCCAGGTCGTAGGAGCGCAGGGCGGCCTGGGTGCCGAACGGGACCACGTCCTGGTTGTGCAGGTTCGTCGGCAGGCTCTGGGTGCTGGCGGGCAGGACGTTGCGGCGGATCTCCGCCACGAAGGCCGTGGTCGCGAGTTGCACGCCCTGCAGGCCGTGTTGCTGACCGGGGCCCGCGGCGAGCATCGGGGGCAGGCCCGTGTTGCGGGACGGGTCGACGAGGAGGTCGAGCTGGCGTTCGGCCACGTTGCCCAGGGAGGCGGTGACCATCGCCAGGACGTCGGCGGCGTAGGCGGCGGGTTGGCCGAAGAAGTTGCCGCCGTGCGCCACGAGGTCGTCGTCCGGGAAGAACAGCGGGTTGTCGCTCACGCCGCCCAGGTCCGCGGCCACCACGCCGTCCACGTAGCGCAGGGCGTCCTCTGCGGCGCCCAGGAGCTGGGGTGCGCAGCGGATGCTGTACGGCTCCTGCAACGCGCGGGTGCCGCTCGGGGTGCAGCCGGCCAGCGTCGTGCGCATCGACTCGCCCACCGACACGGCGCCGGCGTGGCCGAACGCGGAGATCAGGCGGGCGTCGGCGAAGCCGGGATCGGCGCCGAGGAGGTCCACCAGCAGGCACGTCAGATCGGTCAGGGCGCGGTGGGAGGCGCGGATCGACGCCAGGGACAGGGCGGTGGCGGCGGTGGTGACGGACGTGCCGTTCACCAGGGCCAGGGCGTCGCGGCCGTCGAGTTCCAGCGGGGACAGGCCCGCGGTGGTCAGGGCCTCGAAGGCCGGGCGGCGGACGCCGTCGACGTAGGCGTGGCCACGGCCGCGCAGGGCCTGGGCCGCGTAGGCGAGCGGGATCAGGTCGCCGCTGGCGCCGACCGAGCCGTAGCGCGGGATCGCGGGCACGAACGTCGTCGCGAACATCGCCGCCAGGCCCGACACCACGTGCGCCGACACTCCCGACAGGCCCTGGGCCAGTGACCAGGTGCGGACCAGCAGCGCGGCTCTCGCGACGTCCAGCGGGAGGTCGGGGCCCTGGCCCGCGCCGAGGTGTGCGAGGGTGTTGTCGCACTGGTCGGCGGCAGAGGAACGGCCCGCGTAGCCCACGAGCGCGCCGAAGCCGGTCTTCAGCCCGTACACGGGGCGGTCGTCGTCGACCAGCGTGCGCAGGTACGCGCGGCCCCGCGCCACCCGCTCCCGCACGGCCTGCCCGGCCAGCACCTCGAGCGGGGCCGAGGCGCGCTGGAGCTGCGGCACGGTCAGCGGTGAGCCGAGGTCCACGGACGTGTCTGAGGCGGTCGTCGTCACGGCACGGACGGTAGGCACGCGATCTCAGAAAGTTCTGAGATCGCCTGGGTAGCTTCCCCGCCATGGCGTACGACTACCTGATCATCGGCGCGGGACCGGCCGGTTTGCAGCTCGCCGCACTGCTCGAGCGGGACGGTCGCGACTACGCCGTCCTCGAGCGCGGCAGCGGGGCCGGCACGTTCTTCACCCGGTACCCGCGGCACCGCAAGCTCATCTCCATCAACAAGGTCCACACGGGGTCGGCCGACCCCGAGCGCCGGATGCGGATGGACTGGAACTCGCTGCTGCTCGACGACCCGGAGCTGCTGTTCACCCGCTACTCCCCCCGGTACTTCCCGGACGCCGACGACATCGTGCGCTACTTCCAGGACGTCGCCGACGGCCTGGCGGTGCACTACGACATCGATGTCACGCGGATCTCCCGCGACGAGAGCGGGTTCACCGTCCTCGACCAGAACGGCAAGACCTGGCAGGCCGCGCACGTCGTCATGGCCACGGGCGTCTCGCAGCTCTACGTGCCGCCCATCCCCGGCATCGAGCACGCCGAGCGCTACGACACCTTCGACACCGACCCCAGCTCGTTCACCGGCCAGCGGGTGCTGGTGATCGGCAAGGGCAACTCGGGCTTCGAGACCGCCGACGCGCTGGTCGAGCACGCGGCCGTCATCCACGTCGCCGGACCGCACTCGGTGAAGCTCGCCTGGCAGACCCACTACGTCGGGCACCTGCGGGCGGTGAACAACAACTTCCTCGACACCTACCAGCTCAAGAGCGAGAACGCGGTCATCGACGGCACGGTCGAGCGCATCGAACCCCGGCCGGAAGGCGGTTTCCGGATCCAGTTCCGCTACGCGCGCACGGTCGAGAAGCTGCGCGAGCTGGAGTACGACCGGATCATCGCGTGCACCGGTTTCCGGTTCGACGCCTCGATCTTCGACGGCAGCGCGCGGCCGGAGCTGATCATCAAGGACCGGTTCCCGCACCTGACCTCGGCGTTCGAGTCGACGAACGTGCCCGGCCTGTACTTCGCGGGCACGATCACGCAGTCGCGGGACTTCAAGAAGTCCACCAGCGGCTTCATCCACGGCTTCCGCTACGGCGCCCGCGCGCTGCACCGCGTCCTCAACGCCCGCCACCACGACACCCCGTGGCCCGCGAAGGAGCTGGAGCTGTCGCCGGAGGCGATCAGCGACGCCCTGATCGCCAGGGTCAACACCTCCTCGTGCCTGTGGCAGCAGTTCGCGGTCATCGGCGACGTCGTGACGGTCGACGGCGAGAACGCGCGGTACGAGGAGGAGGTGCCGGTCTCCTACGTCGCCGACGGCGGGCTCGGGCCGGGTGAGCACCGGTTCGTCGCCACGCTCGAGTACGGGCCTGACCACGACACCGTGGACCCGTTCGACATCACCGTCCCGCGCGTCGCCGAGAACGACGCGGTCAACGCCGCCGACGCGAGCTACCTGCACCCGGTGGTCCGGTACTACCGCCACGGCGTGCTCGCCGCGACGCACCACCTCGCGGAGAACCTGGAGAACGACTGGGACCTCCCGGACGTGCACCACCAGCCGCTCGGCGCGTTCGTCAAGGAATGCCTTGCCGGCGCGTGAGACCGGGCCGTTCCCGCGCGCGGTGCTCGACGTGCTCGGCGCCGCCGCGGACCGGCCGGTGTTCGAGCACGGCACCCGCGTGGTGACCGGCGCGGAACTGCTCGGCCTCGTCGCGCGGATCGCGACCGGGTTGCGCTCCAGGGGCATCGGGCCCGGCGACGGGCTCGCACTGCTGCTCGGCGTGAACCCGGAGGCGTTCGCGGCGATCCTCGCGGCGCACGCGGTGGGCGCGCGGGTGGTCGGCGTGCGGCCGGGGCTCACCGACGCGCAGGTCTGGCACCTGCTCGGCCTCGACATCACGGCGGTGGTGACGGACGCGGAGGACGACGAGCTCGGATCGGCCCTGCCGCGGCTCGACGTCGCCACCCTGCTCGCCTCGCCCGCCGACACCCCGGAGTGCGCCGGGCGGCCGGACGACGTCGCCCGGCTGATCCACACCAGCGGCAGCACCGGCGCGCCCAAGGCCTGCGCGCAGACCTACGCCTCGCTCTCCCACGCCTGGAACGTGCGACCGGACGCCTGGCCCCCGGTGATCGGGGACCTGGCGACCCGGCTCGACCGCTACCTCGTGTTCGGGTCGCTGTCGAGCTACGTCATGTTCGAGTACGCGGTCCTCACGCTCACCGCGGGCGGCACCGTCGTGGCCGCCGGCAACCCCGCCGACGCGATCACCCGGCTGCGCGCGACGGCCCGCGTGATCACGGTGCCCGGCCTCGCGAAGCTCGTCGCCGCGCAGAAGTCCGACCCGGCGGACCTGTCGACGCTCAAGGCGCTGCTCGTCTCCGGCTCCCCGCTGACGCCGGAACGGCACCGCGAAGCGCTCGAGGTGCTCGGACCGGTGGTGTTCCACGGCTACGGCCAGACCGAGACCGGCATGATCTCGATGGCCGGCCCGGCCGACCGGCCCGGCACGGTGGGCACACCGCCGACGGACGTGGAGATCCGCGACGGCGAGCTGTTCGTCCGCACGCCCGCCCAGGCGAGCTCCTACTGGGACAACCCGGAGGAGTCCGCCGAGGTCTTCGTGGACGGCTGGGTCCGCACGCGCGACCTCGGCCGGTTCGACGACGACGGCAACCTCGTGCTCACCGGGCGCGCCAGGGACGTCGTGATCGTCAACGCGAACCTGCACTACATCGGCCCCATCGAGCACGCGATCGCCGAGCACCCGGACGTCGCCGAGGCCTACGTCGTCGCGGTGCCGGACGACGAGACGGGCGAGGCCGTCCACGCGTTCGTCGTGCCCAGGGCGGACCGCGTCCCCGAGCTCGGCGAGCTGCGGGAGCTCGTCGCGCACCGGGTGGGCGCCGCCTGCGCCCCCGTGCGCGTCACCGCCATCGCCGAACCCCCGGTCGCACCCAGCGGCAAACCCGACAAGCGCCAGCTCGCCAAGTTGATCGGCACAGCGTGAGGAGAGAGACCGTGTCCAGCGAGGTTTCGACCGAGTGTCTCGTGATCGGCGCCGGTCCGGCGGGCCTGCAGGCGTCCTACCTGCTCACACAGGCCGGGCGCGACCACGTCGTGCTGGAGGCCGGCCCGGGGGCGGGGACGTTCTTCACCCGCTTCCCCCGGCACCGCCAGCTGATCTCGATCAACAAGGTCCACACGGGCTGGGACGACCCCGAGCTCAACCTGCGGGTCGACTGGAACTCGCTGCTCTGCGACGACCCCGAGCTGCTGTTCACCGGCTACACGCCGCGCTACTTCCCGCACGCCGACGACATGGTCCGCTACCTCGGCGACTTCGCCGTGAAGAACGACCTCCCGATCCGCTACGACACGCGCGTCGTGTCGGTCACCAGGCCGGACGACTTCGTGGTGCGTGACCAGCACGGCGGCACCTACCGGGCGAAGCGGGTCATCGTCGCGACCGGTGTCTCGCAGCAGTACGTGCCGGACATCGACGGCGTCGAACACGCCGAGCACTACTACGACGTCTCGGTGGACCCGCAGGACTTCGTGAACAAGAAGGTGCTCATCATCGGGCGCGGCAACTCCGCGTTCGAGACCGCCGACGCGCTCGTCGAGACGGCATCGGTCATCCACGTCGCGGGACCCGGCTCGCTGAAGCTGGCCTGGCAGACGCACTTCGTCGGCCACCTGCGGGCGGTGAACAACAACTTCCTCGACACCTACCAGCTCAAGTCGCAGAACGCGGTGCTGGACGGGCACATCGCGGGCATCCGCCGCGACGGCGACGACTACCTCGTGAAGGTCAGCTTCCAGCGGGTCGACGAGGTGATCAAGGAGATCCGCTACGACCGGGTCATCCTCGCCACCGGCTTCAAGTTCGACGCGTCCATCTTCGCCGACGAGTGCCGGCCGCAGCTCACGATCAAGTCCCGCTTCCCCGACCAGACCGCCGCCTGGGAGTCGGTGAACGTCCCCGACCTGTTCTTCGCGGGCACGATCACGCAGATGCGCGACTTCAAGAAGTCGACCAGCGGGTTCATCCACGGCTTCCGCTACGGCGTGCGCGCCCTGCACCGGATCGCCGAGCAGCGATACCACGGCGTCGACTGGCCGAGCAGACACGTCGCCAAGGCCGACATCACCGAGGCCGTCATCGAGCGCGTCAACCGGACCTCCGCGCTGTGGCAGCTCTTCGCGTTCCTCTCCGACTCGGTCCTCATCGGACCGGACGGAACCGCGCGCTACCTGGAGGAAGTGCCGGTCGCGCACCTGCACGAGGCCGTGGCGCGCGGCGAGTTCGGCGACGTCGACACCTACCTCACGGTCACGCTGGAGTACGGCGCCGACCACGACAAGGTCAACCCGTTCGACATCACCGCGGGCCGCACCTCCCAGCAGGACACCAGCGGGCTCGACGGCCGCTACCTGCACCCCGTGGTCCGGCACTTCCGCGGCGGCGAGCTGCTCGGCGAGCACCACATCACCGAGAACCTCGAGAACGAGTGGGACAGCGAGCAGGTGCACAAGGCCCCGCTGCGCGCGTTCCTGGGCTCCCGCTGGTGAACCCGGCTCTCGCGGAGCTGCACGACAAGGCCCGCACGGTGCTCGACGGTGTGCACTACGACTTCTTCGCGGGCGGGGTCGGCGACGAGGTCGTGCTCGCCGAGAACGAGGCCGCGTTCCGGCGCCTCGCCCTGCTGCCCAGGGTGCTGCGCGGCGGGCCGGTCCGCACCGACCTGCCCGCGCTGATCTCGCCCACGGCGTTCCACAAGCTCGCCCACCCCGAGGGCGAGCTCGCCTCCGCACGGGGCGCGGACGGCACGGTCCTGGTGTCCAGCATGGCCTCGACCGTGCCGATCGCCGACGTCGTCGCCGCCGCGACCGGGCCGGTCTGGTTCCAGCTCTACGTGCAGCCGGATCCGGCCGTCACCGAGGCGCTGGTGCGGCGGGCGGAACGGGCGGGCTGCGCCGCGCTCGTCGTCACGGTCGACTCCCCCGTGTTCGGCCGCCACCGGCGCGACATCGAGCACGGCTTCCACGACCTGCCCGCCGGACTCGCGGCGGAGAACATGCGGGACCTGACCGAGCCGGGCCTGCGGGACATCGCGATGTCGGCCGAGGTGTCGTGGGAGCACCTCGGCCGGCTGCGCGGGACGACCTCGCTCCCGGTGTGGGTCAAGGGGGTGCTGCACCCGGCGGACGCGGTGCTCGCCGTGGAGCACGGGGTGGCGGGGATCGTCGTGTCCAACCACGGCGGCCGCCAGCTCGACGTCGTGCCCGCCTCCCTCGATGCGCTGCCCGCCGTGGCCGACGCGGTCGCCGGACGGGTGCCCGTCGTGCTCGACGGCGGAGTCCGCGGCGGAGCGGACATCGCCCTGGCGCTCGCGCTCGGCGCCACGGCGGTGGGCATCGGCCGGCCCGTGCTCTGGGGGCTGGCCGCGGACGGCGAGGCGGGCGTGCGGCGCGTGCTCTCCGTGCTGCGCGAGGAGTTCCTGCACGTGCTCACGATGTGCGGCGGCGAGCTCACCCGCGACATGGTCGTCGTGAGGGGGCCGCGGTGCTGAGCCGGCTGCCCGCACGCGTGGTCGCGTTGCGCGCCAAGGTGTTCGAGAAGGTCAACGGCGACAACGCCATCACCTTCCCCAACGAGCAGGTCGGTCCCGACCGCTTCCAGGAGCTCTACAGCCACCCCGCCGCGAACGGCCGCAGCCGCGGAGCCGGGCTGTCGGACCTGTTCTGGTACTGGCTCGCCCCCGGACCCGAGGTGCACCAGGAACACCTGGAGGCGGGCCCGCGCTACGACGACGTCGCCCGCACGACCCGCGCCTTCCTCGCCGGGTCGAGCAGCGAGCTGGCCGGGGCCGCCACCCGCTGCACCGCGAAGGTGCTCGACGAGGTGCTCACCGGACGCGTCACCGAGGTGCGGCTGCGCGAGCTGATGATGCCGGTGTGGGCCGAGTACTTCCACGAGGTCGTGTTCGGCGAACCCTGCCCCCGCCACGCCCGCGACCTGATCGTCGGCCACGCCACGGACGTCGTGAACTCGTTGAAGTGCACGGGTTTGCGCCATCCCGCCCGCCGCGCGCGCCTCACCCGGTACCTGCGGGTGCGACTCGCCGACGTCCGGCTCCCGCTGCCCTCGGCCCTGTCCGAGACCGAGCAGGTCCACTACCTGCAGGGCACCTACTTCAACACCGCCGTCGTGCAGATGTCCGAGGCGATGGCCCACCTGCTGCTCGCGCTCGCCCAGCACCCCGGGGCCGCCGCACGGGCGGGCGAGGACCGGTACTTCGCCCACGTCCTCGACGAGACCTTCCGGCTCTACCCGCTGTTCGGCATCGCCCACCGCATCACCACCGCCGACATCGTGCTGGACGAGCACACCTCGTTCCCCGCCGGATCGGTGCTGTGCTTCAGCTACCCCGCCTACCACGCGACCGGCTACGCGAACCCGGAGGAGTTCGACCCGGGCCGGTGGGAGAACACGGCCGCCCGCAACGAGCACCACATCCCGTTCGGCGTCGCCGCCAACCGCCCCTGCCCGGCCTGGCGGCTCGCCCCCGTCGTGATGCGCGCCGCCGCACGGGAGGTCCTGCGCCGCGGCACGCTGCACTCCTCCGTCACGCACACCCGGTCGCTGCCGAGCCGGGGTCCGTGCCTGCTGGTCCGCGGCGGTCCCCCGCCGCGGCGACGACTCGCCCTGATGCGTGTGCGCGACCGCTGGGAAGACGTCTGGCGCAGCGTCGTCCAGCTCGTGCTCGGCACCGTGATGGTGCTGCACGCCCATCGCCTGCGGATGGCGGGGCGCTATTTCGACACGCACGACCCGCAGGGTTGCCCGGTCCGGCACTGACTCCAGGAGATCACCCGTGAACCAGATCCACTTCGCGTTGCAGGTCTTCGCCGCGCTGGCGCTCGTGCTCGCCGCGACCACGCTGTGCGGGCGCCTCGCCATGCTGGTCCGCCAGCCCAGGGTGGTCGGCGAGATGGTCGCGGGCGTCCTGCTCGGGCCCGCGCTGTTCGGCGCGATCGCCCCCGGCGTGCAGGCGCAGGTCTTCCCCGCCGACGTCAAGAGCACCCTGTACGTGCTCAGCACGATCGGCCTGACGTTCTACATGTTCCTCGTCGGGTCCTCTTTGGACCACAAGCTGACCACGGGGGCCAACGCCCGCAAGGCCTCCGTGCTCGCCGTGTCCGGCATCGTGCCGACGTTCCTGCTCGGCGCGGGCGCCGCCGTGGTCTTCTACGACTCCCTCAGCCCCGAGGGCACCAGCCTCTGGGTGTTCATGCTCTTCATCGGTGGCGCCCTGTCGATCACCGCGTTCCCCATGCTCGCGCGGATCCTGCAGGAACGCGGCATCGCCAACACCCCGATCGGCGGTCTCACCCTCGTCGCCGCGGCGATCGACGACGCGGTGGCGTGGGCGTTCCTCGCGCTGATCATCGCGGTGGGCGCGTCCGGCAGCCCGTCCGGCGCCCTCAAGACGATCCTCGGCGCGGCGATCTTCGCGGCGCTCATGCTGACGCTGGGCCGCAAGTGGCTCGCCAAGCTCGGTGACCGCGCCGAGCGCGAAGGCAAGCTCAGCCGCGACATGATGGCCCTGATCCTGTTCGTCGTGCTGCTCTCCGGCTGGTACACCGACTACATCGGCGTGTTCTCGGTGTTCGGCGGGTTCATCACCGGTCTCGCGATGCCGAAGTCGCCGGTCGTGCGCCAGGAGCTCGAGACGAAGCTGACCGACCTCAACTCGATCCTGCTGCTGCCGGTGTTCTTCGCGTTCAGCGGCCTCAACACGCGGATCGACGGCTTCGGTTCCGGTGGCGCGCTGTGGTTCCAGCTCGCCGCGATCATGCTCGTCGCGTTCGTCGGCAAGTACGTCGGCTGCGGGCTCGTCGTGAAGGCGCAGGGCTACTCGTGGCGCTACGCCTCCGCGGTCGGCGGGCTCATGAACGCCCGCGGCCTGATGATCCTGATCTTCATCAACATCGGTCTCGCCTACGACCTGGTGACGCCGGAGATGTTCGCGATCCTCGTCGCGGTCGCCATCGTCACCACGGCCGCCGCGATGCCGATCTACCGGGCCTCGCTGCCCGACCACCTGGAGGCGCAGGCGAACGTCAAGCCCTCTCCCGCACCAGTTCCGTGAGCCGCTGAACGACGGCGGCCGGGTCCGGCAGGTCCGCGATCTCGGCCGCCACGGCCGAGGCGACCTGCCGGACGGCGTCGTCGGCGAGCAGCCCTCCCGCCGCCGCCTCGACCGCGTCGGCGGTGACCTCCGGCCCGACGAGCCGCGCGCCCGCACCGGTCTCCGCGAGCACGGCGGCGTTGACGAACTGGTCGGCGCCCTGCGGCAGCACCAGCTGCGGCAGCCCGGCCGCGAGCGCGCCGAGCGTCGTGCCCGTCCCGCCGTGGTGCACCACGAGAGCGGCGCGGCGCAGCACGCTCGCCTGCGGCACGAAGTTCGCCACCACGACGTTCGCCGGCACCTCGCCGAGCACCGCAGGGTCACCGGGCCCGACCGCGACCAGCACCTCGACCGGAAGCCGTGCCAGGCCGTCGATCGCGGCCCTGAGCACGTCCGTCGCGCGGTAGGACACCGTGCCCAGCGTGAGGTAGACGAGCGGCCGTTCCCCGGCCAGTTCCGGCATCGGCACGTCGAGGTCGAATGCCGACGGCCGCTGCCGGATCACTTTGGGCAGCGCGAGGACCGCGGGGTCGCGCACGGTGTCCGGCCAGAGGTCGATGACGGCGTCGCCCAGCATCGGGTTCGCCGGCAGCTCCCCGTCCCACAGCCACGCCATGCGCGGCGCGGCCAGCGCGGAGACCTCGGGCGGCATCGACCGGCCGATCACGTGCGACACGACCGGGATCCCGGCGTCCCGCGCCGCCTTGGCGGCACCGACGTCGCTCATCTCGTAGACGACGAGGTCCGGCCGCACCACCGGCAGCAGGGCCTCGAGGCCGGCGAGTGTCGCGCGCGGCAGGACGTCGGCGAACATCGTGATCATGACCGTGACGACGTCGCCGTCGGGATGCCGGCGGCGAGCCTCGGTCTCGGCCTCCGCCACCGCGATCCCGGCGGGGTGGGCCTCGAAGCCGAGCTCGCGCACGCGGTCGAGGAAACCCGGCCCCGTCGCGAACACCACGTCGTGGGCCGCCTCCACGGCGGCACGGGCGAGCGGGACCAGTGGGAAGAAATGACCGTGGGCCGGGCGGCACGAGAAGAGGATGCGCACCTCCGCGAGCCTATCGATCTTCACCACCGGGAGGGTTTGTTTTGGTCAACACTGAAGTTATCGCAGTGAACGACCTGCGGTGAAAGCGGTTTCCGCATTACCGGGCTGGCGTTCCGGCGGTCAGGGTTCTCCTGCCCCGCGGCGCTCACCGGCACGGCCGCGGGAGAGCCCCTAGGCTGCGATCATGGACAGCGGCCGGCAGACCCGTGTGCGTCAGGCGTTCGACGACTTCTTCGCGCCCGTCGAGCCGAAGTCGGAGAGCTGGGTGCTCGACCTGTTCCAGCGCACGGCCTCCACCGTGCCCGCGTACGGCAAGCTCCTGCGGGAGCACGGGATCGAGCCCGCGGGCGTCACGACGTTCGCGGACTTCCAGCGGCTGCCGCTGCTCGGCAAGGCGGACTACCACGAGCGGTACCCGTTGCCGGAGCTGTGCCGCGACGGCGCGTTGAGCGGGTGCGACATGATCGCGGTGTCGTCCGGGTCGAGCGGGCGGCCGACGGTCTGGCCGCGTTCTCTGGAGGACGAGCTGCACGTGGCGCGACGGTTCGAGCAGGTGCTCGTCGACGGGTTCCGCGCCGGTGAGCGGTCCACGCTCGCCGTGGTGTGCTTCCCGCTCGGCACGTGGGTCGGCGGGCTGTTCACGCAGGCGTGCGTGCGGCACCTCGCCGCCAAGGGCTGCCCGGTCACGGTGGTGGCGCCGGGCAACAACAAGGCGGAGATCCTGCGGGTGCTGCCGGAGCTGGCGCCGCACTTCGACCAGGTGGTGCTGCTCGGGTATCCGCCGTTCGTCAAGGACGTGATCGACACCGGGGTCGCGGAGAACGTCGACTGGCCCGCGTACGAGATCAAGCTCGTGCTCGCGGGCGAGGTGTTCAGCGAGCAGTGGCGCGACCTGGTGTCACAGCGGGCCGGGATCTCCGATCCGGTGAGCGGTGTGGCGTCCCTGTACGGCACGGCGGACTCCGGGGTGCTCGGCAACGAGACGGCGCTGTCGGTGGGGATTCGGCGGTTCTTCGCGCTGCGGCCCGATCTCGCGCGGGAGGTGTTCGGCGACTCGCGGCTGCCCACGCTCGTGCAGTACGACCCCGCGAGCCGGTTCTTCGAGGTGCACGACGGCACGCTGGTCTTCACCGCGGACGGCGGGATCCCGCTCGTGCGCTACCGGATCGCCGACGAGGGCGGCGTCCTCGCCCACGACGAGCTGCTCGGGTTCTGCGCGCGGCACGGCTTCACTCCCCCGCCGGGGCCCGGGCTGCCGTTCGTGTTCCTGTTCGGGCGGTCACTGTTCACCGTGTCGTTCTTCGGCGCGAACGTGTACCCGGAGAACGTGACGGTGGGCCTGGAGCAGGCCCGGATCAGCGACGTGGTGACCGGCAAGTTCGTGGTCGAGTCGGTCGAGGACGCCGACCGCGACCGGGTCCTGCGGATCACCGTCGAGACCGCGCCGGGCCGCACGGCGGACGCCGACGCCATCGCGCGGTCGATCAGGGAACAACTGCTCCGGCTCAACAGCGAGTTCGCCCACTACGTGCCGGCGGAGCGGCAGCTGCCGGAGGTCGTGCTGCGCCCCGCGGGTGATCCCGAGTACTTCCCCGCCGGCGTGAAGCACCGGTACACGCGGCGGTCGTGACGTGTGCTGTTGCACCACGGTGCAACAGCTTTTCGAGGTCCGTCCCACACCGGGGTGGACGCATCCCGTGGCCGCGGGCGCCGGTGCTGGAGGTCCAGTACGCGTGCGACCGCGACCTGCACCTCGGCGGGCGCGGGCTGCGGCTGGTGCCGTCGTACTTCTGCCGGGGCCCCGTGGCCTTCGCCGACCCCGGACTGCCGCCCACGGTGGTCCACCCGCTGCACCGCAGGACGTTGCTCGGGTCAGCCCTGCTCGGCACCAACCGAGGCTCGGCGGCGCGACCACAGCCCGATCACGCACGCGGCGAACGCCGCGCCCGTGAGCAGCACGTGGATCGCGGCGCCGAACCTCGTCGCGAACGTCACGCCGGTGCGCAGCGGCACGCTGGCGGTCATCAGGGCGTCGGTGAACATGCCCGTCGACTGCACGACGCTGCCGTCCGGGCGCACCACCGCGCTGACCCCGCTGATCGCCGCGACCACGACGGCGCGGCCGTGCTCGATCGCGCGCAGCCGGGCCATGCCGAGCTGCTGGTAGGTCATCTCGCCGCGGCCGTACCAGGCGTTGTTGGTCGGCACGACCAAGAGCTGGGCGCCTGCCGCCGCGCTCTCGCGCAGCACGTAGTCGTAGGCCACCTCGTAGCAGATGCCCACCCCCACGCGGGTGCCCGCGATGTCGAGCACGCCCGGTTCGGTACCGGCGTCGAGGTCGGCCTGGTCGGCGAACGGCGTGACGAGGCGGGCGAGGTCGCGCAGCGGGATGTGCTCGGCGAACGGCACGAGCTCCTGCTTCGCGTACGACGCGCCGGCGCCGGTGCCGGGCTGCCAGGCGATGACGGAGTTCTGGTTGTGCCGCAGCGCGCTCACGAGCGTCGGCACGCCGAGGTCGGTGATCGCGCGGTCGAGCACCGGGTCGCGGTCGCCGGTGCGGGTGGCGCTCTCCGGCCACACGACCAGGTCCGGCTTCGGCACGGAGCCGCCGCGCACGAGCGCGGCGAGTTCGGAGGTCTTGCGCAGGTGGTTGGCGCGCAGGGTGTCGCCGGCGGTGAGCAGGTCGAGGCCGATGTCCGGCGCGTTGCCCTGGACGACCGCGACCGTGCGCTGCCCGTTCTGCGCGTCGACCGCGACCAGCGGGCCGGCCGCGAGCGCCGCGGCGAACGGCAGCAGTGCCCAGCCGCGCCGCCACTGCCGGACACGGGGCAGCCACGCGGCCAGGCCAAACCCGGTCACGACGACCGCGAACGTCACCAGCGGCGCGCCGCCGACGATAGCCAGTCGCGCGAACGGGCCGTCGACCTGCCCGAACGCGACACGGCCCCACGGGAAGCCGTTGAAGGGGATCAACCCCCGCGCGGTCTCCTGCAGCACGAACAGCGACGCCACCCACACGGGTGCGGCGGGCAGGCGCGCGACCAGCGGCACGAACGCCATGACCGCGCAGACGAACAACGCCATCAGCGCGGAGAGGACGACCCACGGCCACGGGCCGAAGTCGTCGCCGAGGAAGTGCTGGATCCACCACAGGTGCGGGAGGAAGAACCCCAGGCCGAAGACGAACCCGAGTCCGGCGGCACGGCGCCCGCGGACGCCCTCGAGCGTCAGCCACAGCACGGCGAACGCCGGGACCGCGAGCCACCACGCCGTCCGCGGCGGGAAGCTCAGCGCCAGCGCGCCGCCGGCCAGCGCGGCCGCGCCGTAGCGGCCGAGGTCAGCCCTGCGCAACGGACACCCTCGCCCGCCGCAGCGCCAGGTACGCGGCCGCGACCAAGGCGACGCCGACGACGTAGGCCGTGACCAGCTCGGCCACCCGGCCGGTGAAGTTGCCCGCCAGCGGCGGCACCAGCAGCGCGAAGACACCGGTGAGCACGGCGACCCGCGTGCGCCACGGCCCCTCCGGCAGGCACGCGGCCAGCGGCAGCGCGGCCCACAGCAGGTACCACGGCTGGATCACCGGCCCCAGCACCACGATCAGGCTCATCATCATCCCCAGCGCCGTCACCTCGGAGATCCCGCCGCGCAGCTGCCGGGTCACCAGGACGACCAGCCCGCACAGGATCAGCACGAGCCCCGCGATCCGTGCCGAGGAGATCATCGCCTGCCCGGCTTCCGGGCCCGACACCGCACCCGCCAGGAAGCCCGGCCAGTTCGTCGGCGCCATCCAGCTGCTGACCTTCGAGGGCGTGCCGAGCGCCTGCACCCAGCCGAAGCCGCTGCCGCCCGCGAGCGACGTCACGACCGAGACCACGACCGCCGCGGCGACCATGCCCGCGCCCGCCAGCAGGAACCGGGCCAGGCCTGCGCCGAGGCGGCGGGCCAGCGCGGTGCCGACGACCGCGAGCGCGACCAGCGCGGGCAGCTTGACCTGCGCGCCGAGTCCGATGAGGACGACCCCGGCCGTGAACGGCCACCAGCGCAGCTCCGGCAGCGCCTGGAGGGCGACCACCGTGCCCGCGAGCATCAGGCCGAGCATGACCGCGTCGTTGTGGACACCGCCGACGAGGTGCCAGAGCACCAGCGGGTTCAGCACGCCCAGCCACAGCGCGGTGCGCTCCCGCACGCCCGCCATCGCCGCGAGGCGCGGCACCGCCCAGACGACGAGCAGCAGGCCCAGCACGGCGACCAGCCGGTAGAGGACGATCCCGGACACCGCGTCGCCGCCGGTGACCTCGGCGATCGTGCGTTCGACGGTGGTGAACAGCGGCCCGTACGGAGAGGGCGTCTCCCGCCAGTAGACGCCGACGCGGGCCACGGCCTCCGCGCTCGCCCCGGCCGCCGGGCTCACCACGTTGGGGTCGAGGCCGTTCGCGGCCACCTCGCCCTGGGCGAGGTAGCTGAACACGTCGGCGCTGAACAGCGGCGGCGCGGCGAGCAGCGGCGCGCACCACCAGGCGAGCGTGTTCCGCAGCCACCGCGGGTCTGCCTGCGTGCGGCCGAGCAGCGCCCACGTCAGCACGACCAGCCCGGCCCCCGCGATCGCGATCCCCAGCGCCGGTGCGGCGCCTCTCGCTCCCCACGCTCCGGCGGTGAGCAGGAGGGCGCCCCCGAACCCCGTCCAGCGGAGGAGGTCCGGGGTGCCGGTGGTGACCTGGGCGGTGGGCCAGCGGTAGGTGACGGTCTGCACCGGAGCAAGGGTGGTGCCCTGGTTCGTCACTGCGCGTCCTTCTGCGGTCGCGCTCCCACGTCCTCCTGGAGGATGATCTTTTTTTCGACCCGGGTCGATCAACCTCCGGCGAAGTCGTGCGTCATCCACACGGTTCCCTTGGCGTCGCGGACGACGACGATGCCGATGCGCGTCGAGGACTTGCTGAGGATGTTCTTGCGGTGGCCGTCGTTCGGCGGCTTCTCGTCGATCATGCCCTGGGTGAGGCCGAGCGCCATCTTGGAGATGGGCTCGACGGCGTCCTTGACCGGGCCGCCCATGCCGACGTTCTCCGCGACCGAGCTCCACTTCACGCCCGCCGCGGTGCTGCGCTCGCCCAGCCCGCTCTCGCCGGTGCACTGGTGGGACAGGCCGCAGCCGTTGCTCGTCATCGCCCTGGTGTGCCGGTCGGCGGCGGTGACCAGGGCGGGGTCGACGGTCAGCGGCGGCAGCCCGGCGTTCGCCCTGGTGTCGTTGATCAGGGCGAGGACGCGTTCCTCCGGTGTCGGGACGCGGACGGGTTCCGGGGTCTGGGTCGTGGTGGTGGTCGTCGTCGTTGTGGTGGTGGTCGTGGTCGTCGTGGTCGATGACAGCGTGACGGAGGTGGTCGAGGGCGCGGTGCCCGTGGCCGAGGCGAGGCTCGTGCTGGTGCTCTGGATCGCGACGACGACCGGTGGTTCGGACGGCAGGAACACGAGCGCGCCGGTGACGCCCAGCACCGCGCAGACGGCGGCGGCACCGGCGGCGGCGAGCAGCGGCTTGGTGGCGACGAACCCGGCGAGCTTCGCGACCGGACCGGTCGCCTCGGCGAGGTGGGCGGCGGTGTGCGCCGTGGTCGCCACGGGGGTCACGTCGGCCAGGTTCTCGAGCAGCCGCGGCAGGTAGGAGGCGGGCACGGTGAGCAGCGCGGCGCCGGTCAGGATCCGCTCGACGGGCATGGCGTCGTCCACGCCCCGCCGGCAGCGCCCGCACTCGTCGACGTGGCGCAGGAGCCGCTTGCGCCACAACGGGCTCGGCTCCCCGTTCCAGCCCTGCGCGGCCTTGTCGAGGCCGGGGCACCGCGGCTCCACCGACAGCGCGCGCACGAGGTGCCGGATGGTCTCCAGCCGGCCCTTCAACCGGCTGACCCGCACTGTGACGGCGTGGGCGCCGAGGTCGAGCGCGTCGGTGACCTCCGCCCGCGTGAGCTGCCCGACCCGTTCGAGCGTCCACAGCGCCAGCAGCTCGCGGTCGGCCGGGTCGAGCCACCGGGCCGCCTCGTCGACCTCGCGCCGCTGCTGAGCGAAGTGCAACCGCGACAACGCCACCTCGACGAACTCCGCTCCCGGATCGGCCCGGTCGTACTCCTCCAACGACGCCGGGGCCAGGTCGCGGCGCCGGTAGTGCTCGCGGACCTGGTTGATCGTGACGGCGACCAGCCACGACCGGAACCGGTCGGGCTCCCGCAGCGCGTCGATGCCGCGGATCACGCGGACCATCGTCTCCTGCACCACGTCGTCGACGTCGGCGTCGGCGTGCAGCGCCCGACCGGCGACGTTGTAGACCAGCGGCAGGCAGGCCGCGACCACGGCGTCGAGCGCCGCCCGATCACCGGCCCGCGCGGCATCGACCTGCTCCGCGTCCACCTGCCCCAGCCACTCCCGACCCGTCAACTTCCGCACCCTTCGCCCGGCGACCTTCCGTACGCCATGGGGAGACCGGCGAGTCTCACGTCAGGTCACAGAAAGCGGGCCGATTGGTGAGCCAGGTCACAGCCTGGGGACGGGCGGCGGCAGGCGGCACGCGGGTGGTGGCCGGCGGGGCGGCGGGGTGGTGGCGGCGAGCAGGTGGCGGCCGGCGGCAAGCGGCAGGCGGGTGGCGGCCGGATCCAGCGGGGCGGGCAGCGGCCGGGCGGCCAGCGGGGCGCAGAGCACCACCGTCTCCCCGTCCGGATACCTGCCGACCGTCAGGCCCGAGG
>NZ_JBHXCW010000065.1:0-35041 GCF_042725365.1 Lentzea sp. NPDC060358
GTCGCTCAGAGGGTCCAGTTCTGGCTCGCGGCACCGTTGCAGGACCAGATCACGAGCCTCGTGCCGTCGGCGGACGAGCCGCCGGTCGGGTCGAGGCACTTGCCGGACTGCGGGTTGCGCAGCGTGTTGCCGGAGCGCGTCCACACCTGGGCGCCCGTGCCGTTGCAGACCCACAGCTGCACGACGGTGCCGTCGGCCGTGCCCGAGTTGGACACGTCCATGCACTTGCCCAGGGCGCGCAGCGTGTCCCCGTTGCGGGTCCACTGCTGTGCGCCGCTGCTGTTGCAGGTCCAGAGCTGGATCGCGGTGCCGTCGGCGGTGCCGGAGTTGCTGATGTCGACGCACTTGCCGCCGATGCCGACGATCGCGCCGCCGCTGCCGGACGAGGTCAGGAACTGGCTGCGCGCCACGTTCCAGTGCGTCGCGAGGTACGAGCCGGCGGCGGGGCTGGTGTGGAAGTAGTCGTCGCCCTTGCAGTCGATCTGGTTCTCCGGCGCTCCGGGGCACACCTTCACCAGGCCACCGGGCGGGTTCGGGAGGCCGCCGTCGTCGTAGCACATGATGTCCTCGTCGTCCCAGCAGTGGCCGAACTGCGAGGAGTGCGGCGCGGACCGCTGCACCGCGCCCAGCGTGTGCAGCAGCTCGTGGCCGCTCGCCTGCCACGTCCAGCACCCCGTGCCGACCGCGGCGTAGGACGGTCCCGAGTTGTAGCCGTTGTCGGAGCCAGGGCGGTCGTCGCCCGGCGCTCCCCAGGCCACGCCGCAGCCGCCGGAGTCGTGCCAGAACAGGTACTTGCGGTCGGTGCGGTTGTAGCCGCGTGCCGCGAGCTGGTCCGCGACGGCGGAGGGGGAGGACATCGCCGACTGCGGCACGACAACGTTGTCCACCTTCGCGCGGCACGACGAGTCGGTCACGAAGCGCACGTGCCGGACGCCGCCGCCCAGCCGCGAGGCCGCCTCGACGAAGGAGTTGTCGATCTGGTCGGCGAACGTCTGGAACTGGCCCACGAGCTGGGAGTACCGGTCCGCCGACTGGTCGCCGCGCACGTACACGGCCTGGACGCGCTTACCGCTCACGCCGTCGCCGTCGCACACGACGGACTGGATGGAGACGTCGGCCGGCGAGGGCTGCCGGAACTCGTCCGGGAGGTCGTCCACGATCGGGCTGAACAGGGTCAAAGCCGCCAACAACACGCCTAAGGACATGAGAGACCGCCTTCACAGCGAGAGGCAGGGTTAGCGGTCTAGACCATCTCGAACGGTAGCGAACGAGGCACGCACTGTCAGCGGACAGAACCGGACAGGTCTCCCGGCGAGCGCGTCAGTTGACTGGCTCCAGCCCCACGGGCGACGAGGTGTCGAACGTCTCGCGGGCCTCGGCGACGGCCTCGTAGTTCTTCTGCGCCCACAACCGCAGCGCCGCCAGCGGTTCGGTGACGCTGCGGCCCAGTTCGGTCAGCTCGTACTCGACGCGCAACGGCACCGAGGGGTAGACCGTGCGCGTGACGAGTCCGTCGCGTTCCAGAGTGCGCAGCGTCTGGGTGAGCATCTTCTGGCTGATGCCGTCCAGCCGGCGCTTCAGCTCGCCGAACCGCTTGGGTCCGTCCTCGAGGTCGCCGATCGCCAGCGCCGTCCACTTCGAGGCGACCATGTCCAGCAGGTCGCGGCACGGGCACATCTTGAGGTAAACGTCCCTGATCACGACTAGTTTCTACCAGGTACCTAGTGCACAAAACAGTGCCTGATTGCGGAAAGCGACCAGATCTCCCAAGCTTGTGCACATGCGAGCGATCACCCAGAACGAGTTCGGCGGACACGAAGTCCTCACCCTCACCGACGCGCCCAAGCCTGCCCCGATTCCCACGGAGGTGCTGGTCAGGGTGCACGCGGCCGGCATCAACCCGGTCGACTGGAAGACCCGCGCGGGCAGTGGCATGGCCGGGCTGCAGAGCTTCCCGCTCGTCCTCGGCTGGGACGTCTCCGGCGTCGTCGAGGAGGTCGGCTTCGGTGTGACGACGCTCAAGCCCGGCGACGAGGTCTACGGCATGCCGCGCTTCCCGCACGCCGCCGGCGCCTACGCCGAGTACGTCACCGCGCCGTCCCGCCACTTCGCGCGGAAGCCGCAGGGCATCACCCACGTCGAGGCGGCCGCGCTGCCGCTGGCCGCGCTCACCGCGTGGCAGGTGCTCAAGGACACCGCGGACGTGCAGCCGGGGCAGAAGGTGCTGGTCACGGCGGCGGCCGGAGGGGTCGGCCACTTCGCGGTGCAGATCGCGAAGGCGCTCGGCGCGCACGTCGTCGGCACCGCCCGGGAGGCCAAGCACGCGTTCCTGAGGGACCTCGGTGTCGACGAGGTGGTCGACTACACGAAGGGCGAGTACGAGGGGAACGACATCGACGTGTTCGTCGACCTGGTCGGCGGCGCCTCACCGGCGTCCGTGCGTTCCGGCGGGCTGTTCGTCGGCGTGCCGTCCGGAGTGGACAGGCCGGTGCGCGAGGACATCCGGACGAGCCCGATCCTCGTGGAGCCGGACCGCGCGGGGCTCGAGGCCATCACCGCGCTGGTCGAGGGCGGACAGCTCAAGGTGCACGTCGACGCCACGTTCCCGCTGGAGGACGCCGGAAAAGCGCATGCCCTGGGCGAGACGGGTCGCACCCAGGGCAAGATCGTGCTCGAGGTCTAGCGGCGCCAGGACGTCTTGCGACGGGCGGCGTCCCACAGGAGCATCGCGATGATCGCGACACCGGTGGCGACGAGGAAGATGTTCTCGGTCTGACCGTGGTGGTTGCCGATCAGCATCAGGAAGCAGAAGACCGCGGACAGCCAGCCCGCGATGCGGGTGCCCTTGGGCAGCGTGCCGTGCCAGCCCCAGTCGGCCGACGGCTCCTCGTGAGGGTCGACGGCAGGACGCTTGTCCAGTTCCGAGGACGTAGCCACGGTTTCCTCCACTGCTCATCCGGATTACGAGGTCATCGTCGCACATGTGGGCGTGGGCGGATGTGTGAGGTCGCGCGCGCACGACTGACGGGCGGGGCCGTGCCGGTCTAGGCTCGGCGCGGCCCACCCGTCCGACCTCGCGAAGGCTCCTCGACTTGACCGGCTTCTCCCCAGCAGAGGCGTCCGCGCCGGACACGTTCGCCCCCGTCGAGATCGGTCTGCACGGGGTGCGCAAGAGCTTCGCCGACCAGGTGGCGGTCGACGGGGTCTCGCTGAACGTCCACGAGGGCGAGTTCTTCTCGGTGCTCGGCCCGTCCGGCTGCGGCAAGACCACGGTCCTGCGCATGATCGCCGGGTTCGCCGATCCGGACGAGGGCCGCATCGAGCTCGACGGCACCGACATGGTGGGCGTCCCCGCGCACCGGCGGGACGTCAACACCGTCTTCCAGTCGTACGCGCTGTTCCCGCACATGTCGGTGTGGGACAACGTCGCGTACGGCCTCAAGCGCAAGAAGGTCCGCGGCGCCGAGCTGAAGAAGCGCGTCGGCGAGCACCTCGACCTGGTGCGGTTGTCGCAGTTCGCCCGGCGCAGGCCCGCACAGCTCTCCGGTGGCCAGCAGCAACGTGTCGCCATCGCCCGTGCGCTCGCCGCCGGGCCGCGGTTGCTGCTGCTCGACGAACCGCTCGGCGCGCTCGACGCCAAGCTGCGCAAGGAACTGCAGATCGAGCTGATGCGCATCCAGCGCGAGGTCGGCACGACGTTCCTGTACGTCACGCACGACCAGGAGGAAGCGCTGGTCCTCTCGCACCGCATCGCGGTCATGAACGCGGGCAGGATCGAGCAGGTCGGGTATCCCGAGGACGTCTACGAACGGCCCGCGACCCGGTTCGTCGCGGGCTTCATCGGCACGTCCAACATCCTCGACGCCGAGGTGTCCGGTGTGGACGGTGAGTTCGCCGCGCTGGCCGCCCCCGGTGCCGCGAACCTGCGCGCCAAGTTCCAGGGCAGCGTCACGCACGGGCAGAAGGTCTCCGCGACCGTGCGCCCGGAGAAGGTGCACCTGTTCGACGAGACCGCCGAACCGCCGGCGGGCTGGTGCGTGCTGCGAGGTGTGGTCCAGGACGTCGTCTACACGGGCGTCTCCACGCAGTTCGTCGTCGGCACCCCCGGTGGCGTGCTGTCGGCGTTCGTGCAGAACGCGCGGCGCATCGACGACGCGGGCGCGCCCGGTCAGGCCGTGCGGATGGCGTGGGACCCCGAGTTCACCGTGCTGCTGGAGCGGGCGGATGGCTGAGCGGGTCCGGATCGCCCGGCTGTGGGACGTCGACAGCCCGCGGGTGACCCGGCGCACGATGCTGGGGTCGATGGCGTTCTTCGCGCTCGCCGCGTGCGCGGTCGGCCCGGCACCCGCGAACTCCGGCGGCACGAGCGCCGCCAGGGCCGCGAACCTCCTCGACGAGCCGAAGCTCAACTTCTACAACTGGACCGACTACATCGCGCCGGAGACGCTGCCGGGCTTCACCGCGGTCAGCGGCATCGAGGTCACCTACGACAACTTCTCCACCAACGACGAGATGGAAGCCAAGATCGCGTCCGGGCAGGCCGGCTACGACCTGGTGGTGCCCAGCGACAACTTCCTGCGCCGGTTCCTGCGGTCGGGCCTGCTGCAACCGCTCGACCACGACGCGATCCCGAACCTGCGCAACCTGGAGCAGCGGTTCGCCGAGGCCGAGTACGACCCCGGCAACCGGTACTCCGTGCCGTGGGCGTGGGGCACGACCGGGCTCGCGTACTCGAAGTCGCAGATCGGCGGCGAGGTCACCGGCTTCGACGCCTTCGACCTGCCGAACGCGCGGGGCCGCAGCTCGATCCTCGACGAGGCCCGCGACGGCATGGCGGTCGGGCTGCTCGGGCTCGGCCACGACCCGAACACCACCGACGCGCGGCAGATCGACGACGCGGCGAACTTCCTGCTGTCGTTGAAGAAGAAGCTCGGCCAGATCAACTCCGACGTGATCGAACCGCTCACGTCCGGGCAGGTGCGGCTCGCGCAGTCGTACTCCGGCGACGCCTTCCAGGCGCGCGCCACCAACGACGACATCGGCTACGCGATCCCCGCCGAGGGCGGACTGTCCTACGTGGACCTGCTCGTCATCCCGAAGGACGCGCCGCACGCCGCGAACGCGCACCGGTTCATGGACTTCGTCCTCGGCGCGGAGACGGGTGCGGCGCTGTCCAACGCCGTCCGGTACGGCAGCCCCAACGCCGCCGCGAAACCGTTGATCGACAAGGAGCTGCTGGACGACCCGGTGGTCTACCCGCCGGCCGAGCAGCTGGCGAAGCTCCCGTTCACCAAGGACCTCGGCGAAGTCGCGGAAGCGCTCTACGCCGACGCCTGGACGAAGGTCAAGACCGGCTGACCGGGAAACTCCTCATCCCCCGGATCACCACCGAGTCGCGGAACGCCGCGGGACCGGCCTGCCTCAGCCGCGGCAGATGGCGGGCCAGCGCGCGCAACGCCACGTCGCCCTCCATGCGTGCGAGCGTCGCGCCCAGGCAGTAGTGGATGCCGCTGGAGAACGCGAGGTGCTCCGGCTTGTGCACCCGCATGACGTCGAACCGGTGCGGTTCCGGGTAGACCTGCGGGTCGCGGTTCGCCGCGCCGATCAGCACGGTCACCCACTCGTCCGCGCCGATCTCGTCGACCCGCTCGTGCGCGATCCGGCTGGTCAGCTGCACCGGCGAGGCCCACCGCAGCGTCTCCTCGACCACCGCGGGCGCGAGGCCGGGGTTCGCCTGGAAGAGCGTCCACTGCGCGGGGTGGTCGAGCAGGGCGCGGACGCCGTTGCCGATGAGGTTGACCGTGGTCTCGAAGCCCGCGACCAGCAGCAGCACCAGCGTGCCGAGCATCTCCCGGGGGGTGAGCCGGCGCTCCGCCTCGGCCGCGACCAGCGAGCTGATCACGTCGTCGCCGGGCGTCTTGCGGCGCTGCGAGATGAGCCGGTCGAACAGCGCGAGCACCTTGTCGTTGGCCTGAGCCATCTCCGGCGTGACGCCCGAGTCGAACGACGCGGCGACCAGCGCGCCGTAGTCGGCGAACTCCGCCGTGTCCTCGTCGGGGATGCCCAGCAGGTCGCTGATCACCGAGATCGGCAGCGGTGCCGCGAAGTCGGCGATCAGGTCGAACTCGTCCCTGCCCGCGAGCAGCGCGTCGGCGACCTTCTCGACGCGCGCCCGGTACTCGTCGATCTTCTTCGGGCTGAACGCGGGCGTGGCGAGCCGGCGCAGCCGGGTGTGGTCGGGCGGATCCTGCTCCAGGAACGACTCGGGCAGCAGGCTGCCGCCGGACGCGTGGGCGCCGTCGGCGGGGTGGACGCCGAACCGCCGGTCGCGCAGGATCCTGTTGGCGAGCGGGTGGCTCGTCGTGACCCAGATGCCCCCGTCGCGCGTGAGCGGGCCGTGCGCGCGCAGCCGTTCGTAGATCGGGTGCGGGTCTTCATGACCGGTCAGCTGTTCCAGCATCGCTCACCCCTCGGTAGAACGTGGTCAGCACGAGCCGGGGAGCGTCGAGGGGCGCGAGCCGCCCGGCGGCGATGCCCTCCCAGGCGCTGTAGACGCCGGCGTAGAGGATCTGCGTGATCCACCACGCGGGCAGGTCGGCACGCAGCCGTGTGCCCTGCAACCGGGAGATCAGGTCGATCACCGGCTGGTCCATGGTGTTGAGCCGCGTGCTCAGGCGCTCGTCGTCCTGCAGGTTCGGGAACCGCAGCAGGAACTCCACGCGCGGTCCCAACGGCACGAGCTTCGCGATGAGCTGGTCGACCGCGTCGTCGGAGGTGAGGTCGACGGTGGAGATGGCCTCGTCGACGAGGTCGAGCGCCTCGCTCGCGACCGCGCGGACCAGGTCGGCCCTGGTCGGGTAGCGCTTGTGGAGTGTGGTCCTGCCGACACCGGCGGCGCGCGCGACGTCGCCCAGCGAGGCCGTCGGGTCCTTGAGCAGGACCGACGTCGCCGTCTTCAGCAGGTGAACACTCATGTTCACAACGGTACAGCAATGTTCACGTGGCAGGATGACCTCTCGTGCTCCGACGCTGGCTGAAGGCCCACGGCCTCCTCGCCCCTGCCGGGATCTGGCTCGGGTTCTTCCTGATCGCGCCGCTCGCCGTGGTCGTCGAGTTCAGCTTCGCGACGCGGAACACGGGCGTGGCGCGGGCGGTGCTGCCGTGGACGGCGCAGGCGTACCTGACGGCGCTCGACCCGGCGTTCCTGCCGATCTTCGGGCGGACCCTGGCCTACGCGGCGGCCACGACGGCCGCGTGCCTGCTGCTCGGGTTCCCGCTGGCGTGGTTCATCGCCCGCCACGGCGGCCGGTACCGCACGGCGCTGCTCGCGGCGGTGCTGATCCCGTTCTGGTCGAGCTACCTCGCGCGGATCTACGCGTGGAAGGCGCTGCTCGACGGCGAGGGCCTGGTCAACACGGTGCTCGGCTGGGTCGGACTCGGGCGCGACGGAGGGTTCCTGCTCACGCACGGCGCGGTGGTGCTCGGCCTGACGTACGGGTTCCTGCCGTTCATGGTGCTGCCGCTGTACGTGGCGTGCGAGCGGTTCGACTTCCGGCTGGTGGAGGCGTCGCACGACCTGGGGCACGGGCGCGTGTCGACGTTCTTCCGCATCGTGCTGCCGGGCGTGACGACCGGCGTCATGGCCGGGTCGCTGCTCGTGCTGGTGCCCGCGGCGGGCGACTTCGTGACGCCGAAGCTGCTCGGCGGGGTCGGGCAGTCGACGTTCGGGTCGGTGATCGACGACCAGTTCCGCGGCGGCAACAACTGGCCGCTGGGCTCGGCGATGGCCGTGCTGCTGCTCGTGCTGGTGGTCCTGGTGCTCGCGCTGCGCGGGCGGCGCGGGGAGGACGTGCTGTGAACCGCCGTCCGTGGGCGCTCGGCGCCGTCGTGGTGCTGGTGTTCCTGTTCCTGTACGCGCCGATCGCGTGGCTGGCCGTCGCGTCGTTCAACTCGTCGCGGTCGTTGTCGCGGATCAGCGGGTTCTCGCTGCAGTGGTACGCGGAGCTCGCGGACGACTCGCGGGTCTTCGCCTCGCTGCGGCTGACGCTCGAGCTCGCGCTGGCGTCGGCGGCGATCTCCACGGTAGTCGGGACGCTCGCGGCGTTCGGGCTGCGGCGCGCGTTCCCCGGCCGCGGCCTGTGGACGGTGCTGCTGTCGCTGCCGCTGGTGGTGCCCGAGGTCGTGATGGGCGTGGCGATGCTGGGGTTCTTCGTGAAGCTCGCCGGGATGCCCCTCGGGTTCGGGGCCCTGCTGTTCGCGCACGTGGCGTTCTCGCTGAGCTTCGTGGTCGTCGTCGTGCGGTCGCGGGTGTCCGGGATGGACGTGCGGCTGGAGGAGGCCGCCGCGGACCTCGGCGCGTCGCCGTTCGTCGCCTTCCGCACGGTCACCCTGCCGCTGGTGGCGCCCGCGGTGGCGGCGGGCGCGGCGTTCGCGTTCCTGCTGTCGTTCGACGACGTGGTGATCTCGTCGTACCTGACGGGCGTCGGGTCGACGACGCTGCCGGTGTTCGTCTACGCGCAGGCGTCGAAGCGCGGCATCTCGCCGGAGATCGTCGCGCTGTCGACGCTGATGGTGGCGGCGACGGCGGTGGTGCTGGTCATCGGCGTGGTGGTCGTGTCGTGGCGGGCGCGCCGGGCGGGACGGCCGCCCGCACTGGTCTAGCAGCCCGGACGCGGTGCCCGTCAACTTTCGTCGCTGCGGATTCCATACTCCAGCGTGCCGCGCGGACATGGGACGTCTCGTTAGCTTGAGAGCGTGATGACTGCTGTGCGGGCCAGGGGCGGGGCCTTCCTCGCCGGCACCCTGGCGCGGTTCCGGACGCTGACGCCCGTGCGGCTGGTCGGCGACCTGCTCGTCCTCGTGGCCGCGATCCTGCTGGACCTGTGGCCGGGGCCCTGGGCGGAGGAGACCGGGACGGGCTGGACGCTCGTCGGCTTCGTCGCCGCCTACGTGGTGCTGCTGCCGCTGCGGCACGTGCTGCCGGCGACGTCGATGATCGCGGGCGCGGCGATCCCGTTCGCCGGACCGGCGTTCATGGTCGTGCTGAGCTACACCGCCGGGCGGCGCATCGAGTCGTGGGGCAGGGCGGTCGTGTCCACGACGCTGACGTTCGTCGTCGTGGCCCTGATGTGGGACTGGGAAGCGCGGCCGATCGACCTCGACCCCGTCTACGCGATGCTGATCCTGATCACGATCTTCGGCGTGGGCGTGGCGCTGCCGTTCCTCGTCGGCCGCTACCTCGCCCAGCGCGAGGCGCTCGTGCGGGCGATGCGGGACCGCGAGGCGCGCATGCGGGGCGAGCACCGGCTGCTGTCGCGGCAGGTGCGCCTGCGCGAGCGGAGCCGCATCGCCCAGGACATGCACGACAGCCTGGGCCACCGCCTGTCGCTGATCTCCGTGCACGCGGGCGCGCTGGCCATGGACCCGTCGCTGGGGGAGAAGCAGCGCGAGGCGATCGGCGTGCTGCGCGCGGCGGCGTTGACCGGCATGGGGGAACTGCGGTCGATCATCGGGGTGCTGCGCGCGGAGGACGGTCCCGACGACGACCCGGCGACACGGACCGCGGAGTCCATCGACTCGTTGGTGGCCGACGCGCGCAAGGCCGGCGTGCTGGTCAGTCTGGTCCGAGGTGGGCAAGCGCACCCGTTGCCGTCCCGTGTGTCTCACGCCGCCTATCGCGTCGCCCAGGAAGGCCTGACCAACGCGTCGAAGCACGCGCCGGGCGCCGCCGTGCAGGTGACGGTGAAGTACGAGCCGGACGCGCTGGTCGTGGAGGTGCGCAACAACCCGTCGCGCACCGGCTCGGTCGGCGGCTCGCCGGGCGTGGGCCTGATCGGCCTCACCGAACGCGTGCGCCTGGCGGGCGGCATCCTGCACGTGGGGGCGTTGCCGGCGGGAGGTTTCCGGATCGCCGCCGTGCTGCCGTACGAGGAGACCCCGCTGCCGGACGAGCCGGAGGACGAGCAGGACGAGACCGAGTCGCCGCGCGGCATCCGCAAGTGGGCGGGCGTCGGTTCGATCGGGGGCGCGACCCTGGTGCTGGCCGTGATCATCGGCGGCTTCACGTTCCTCGGCGCCCAGCCGGTGACGGAGGTCGTGTCGCAGGAGAACCTGGACCGGATCCAGGTGGGCCAGCCGGAGGCCGACGTGGTGAGGTTGCTGCCGTCCGGCGACGAACCCCTGGTCGCCGACGGCGAACGCAAGTCGCAGGCGTCCCCGGAACCGCCCGGGGCGCGCTGCGTCTACCACATCACCGACGAGCAGTCGTACCTCGCGAAGGGCACCAGGGTGGTGCGTTTCTGCTTCCGGGACGGCAAGCTGGTCGAGAAGAAGATCCACGTGCAGAGGAACGGTCAATGATCCGGGTGCTCATCGCCGACGACGAGCCGCTGATGCGAGCGGGCATCAAGGCAATCCTCGGCACCGCCGACGACATCGAGCTGGTGGCGGAGGCGGGCGACGGCCGAGAGGCAGTGCAGATCGTCCGCGAACGCCGAGTCGACGTGGCGGTGCTCGACATCCGCATGCCGCGGATGGACGGCCTGGCGTGCGCGAAGGAGCTGAAGGTCGTCGCCCCGTCCGTGCGCGTCGTGATGCTGACGACGTTCGGCGAGGACGAGAACATCGTGCAAGCGCTGTCCGACGGTGCCGCGGGCTTCCTGTTGAAGGACTCCGCGCCCGAAGAGCTGCTCCGCGCCGTGCGCGCGGTCAACAACGGCGAGGCCTACCTTTCGCCGATGGTCACGTCACGCGTGGTCGGCATGGTGGCGACGTCGGGCCAGCCGAAGCGGCAGGAGGCGCAGAAGGCCGTCGAGGGGCTGACCGAGCGCGAGGTGGAGGTGCTGGCGCTGCTCGGGCAGGGGATGTCGAACGCCGACGTCGGCGCGAAGCTGCACATGTCGGAGGCGACGGTGAAGACGTACGTGTCGCGGCTGCTCGCGAAGCTGGGGCTGACCAACCGGGTGCAGGCGGCGCTGCTGGCGCGGGACGCGGGCATCGCCACCTAGTCCGGACAACGCAAAGGCCGTTCGGGTGATACCCGAACGGCCTCAAACGTTTGGAGCGGCTGCAGCACCTATGCGTGCGTTCGACGACCCGTGACCAGCCGGTAGATGCCGAGCAGGATCAACGATCCGACGATCGCGAGGAGCCAGGTCCGGATCTCGAAGAACGAACCCAGATCGGTCCCGAAGAGCGCGGATCCGATGAATCCGCCCAGGATCGCGCCCACGATGCCGATCAGCATCGTGATGATGATTCCGCCCGGGTCCTTGCCCGGCATGATCGCCTTGGCGATAGCTCCGGCCAGCAGGCCGAGCACGATCCATCCGAGGATGCCCACCGAGAGTCTCCTTCCATCTGCTTGACGCAGACGGAATGCCCTCGATCTGGTGACTTCACACCTCCAAAACCACTCCGTTATCAAAGTAGCGGGCTGTGCCGGGCTCTCAGGCACTCTCCGGAACAATGAGGGGCGATGAGTACTCCACGCACTGTCCTGATCCTGGGGTCGACCGGTTCCATCGGCACCCAGGCGCTCGACGTCATCCGGCGCAACCGCGACCGCTTCACGGTCGTGGGGCTCGGCGCGGGCGGGCGTCGGCCGGACCTGCTGAAAGAGCAGGCCGCAGAGTTCGACGTCCCCGTCGTGGCGGTGGCCGGCGGCGCCGAGGTACCCGGCGTCAGGACGTTGACCAGCATGGTCGACCTGATCGAGGCGGCGCCCGCGGACGTCGTGCTCAACGGCATGGACGGGTCCAGGGGGCTTGAGCCGTCGCTGAAGGCCCTCGAGACCGGGGCCACGCTCGCGCTCGCCAACAAGGAGTCGCTCATCGCGGGCGGGCCGCTCGTGCTGAAGGCGGCGAAGCCGGACCAGATCGTGCCGGTCGACTCCGAGCACTCGGCGCTCGCGCAGTGCCTGCGCGGCGGCACCGAGAACGAGGTGCACAAGCTGGTGCTCACGGCGTCCGGCGGGCCGTTCCGCGGGAAGACCCGCGCCGACCTCGCGGACATCACCGTCGCGCAGGCGATGGCGCACCCGACGTGGTCGATGGGCCAGGTCGTCACCATCAACTCGGCCAACCTCGTGAACAAGGGCCTCGAGCTCATCGAGGCGCACCTGCTGTTCGGCGTGCCGTACGACCGCATCGACGTCGTCGTGCACCCCCAGTCCATCATTCACTCGATGGTGACCTTCACGGACGGCTCGACGCTGGCCCAGGCCTCGCCCCCGGACATGCGCCTGCCCATCTCGCTGGGGCTCGGGTGGCCGGACCGCGTCGCGGGGGCCGCGCCCGCCTGTACCTTTGACACCGCCACCTCGTGGACGTTCGAACCCGTGGACAGCGTCACGTTCCCCGCGATCGAGCTCGCCCGCCAGGCAGGCCGGGCGGCGGGCTGCCTGCCCGCGATCTACAACGCCGCGAACGAGGAGGCACTCGCCTCCTTCGTGGCGGGCAAGACGTCGTTCCTGTCGATCGTGGACACCATCGGGCAGGTTCTCGGCGAGGCGAGTGAGTGGCAGAACGACCCCGCGGACGTCGCAGAAGTGCTGGCCGCCGAGGACTGGGCACGCGCACGTGCCCGCGAGCTGGTTGGAAGGAACTGAACGTCCCGTGAACACCGTCGTCAACATCCTCGGGGTGCTGCTGTTCGCGTTCGGCATCGCGTTCTCCATCGCGCTGCACGAGTTCGGGCACCTGCTGACCGCGAAGGCCTTCGGCATGAAGGTCACCCGCTACTTCATCGGCTTCGGGCCGAAGCTCTTCTCGTTCCGCAAGGGCGAGACCGAGTACGGCCTGAAGGCGATCCCGGCCGGCGGCTTCTGCGAGATCACCGGCATGACGGCCCTCGAGGACGTGCACCCGGACGACCGCAAGCGCGCCTTCTACAACCAGAAGGTGTGGAAGCGCGTCGTCGTGCTGTCCGCCGGGTCGATCACGCACTTCATCCTCGGCTTCATCATCCTGCTGATCCTCGCGATGTCGCTCGGCCTGCCGAACAACAAGGACGAACCGGTCCTCGCCCAGATCACCGACTGCGTGCAGGACTACACCGTCCCCACCGACGCGCCGTGTCCCGCCAGTGCGCCGTCGCCCGCCAAGAGCGCGGGCCTGCAGCCGGGCGACCGCATCACCTCGATCGCGGGCAAGCCCATCGCCACCTGGTCGGACATGCAGAAGGTCACCCGCGACCTGAGCGGCCCGAACGAGTTCAAGGTGCTGCGCGACGACAAGGAGCTCGCGCTCACCGTCGACGTGCCCAAGGTCAACCGCCAGATCTCCGACGGCAAGGGCGGCATCGAGGTCAAGGAGGTCGGCGCGATCGGTGTGATCGTGCAGCAGTCCTTCACCTACGGCCCGGTCGAGGCGGTCCCGGCGGCCGTCGGCTTCACCGGTCAGATGTTCGTGAACACCTGGCAGGGCCTCATGCGCTTCCCGGAGCGCATCCCGGCCGTGGTCAAGGCCATCGGCGGCGGCGAGCGCGACCTCGACACCCCGATCTCCGTGGTCGGCGCCTCCCGCCTCGGCGGTGACGCGGCGGAGCGGGGCCTCTGGGCGTTCTTCATCCTGATGCTCGCGGGCCTGAACTTCTTCGTGGGTGTGTTCAACCTCCTGCCGCTCCTGCCGCTTGACGGTGGTCACATCGCCGTCAACCTGTACGAACGGGTGCGAGACTGGATTCGGAAGCTGCGCGGCAAGCCCGCCGGCGCCCCGGTCAACTACCTGCGCCTGCTGCCCCTCACCTACGTGGTCATCTTCATCGGCGGCGCCATCACGTTGCTGACCGTGACCGCAGACATCGTCAACCCGATCAGGTTGCAATAGTGATCCACGGAAAGGTGCACAACCCATGAGTGACGGCGTGATGCTCGGAATGCCGGCACTGCCGCCGCCGGTGCTGTCGGACCGCCGCAAGACCAGGCAGCTGATGGTCGGCAACGTCGGTGTCGGCAGCGAGTTCCCCGTCTCCGTCCAGTCGATGACGACGACCCTCACGTCGGACGTCAACGCGACGCTGCAGCAGATCGCGGAACTCACCGCGGCCGGCTGCGACATCGTCCGCGTCGCCTGCCCCTCGCAGGACGACGCGGACGCGCTGCCGGCGATCGCCAGGAAGTCCCAGATCCCGGTGATCGCCGACATCCACTTCCAGCCGAAGTACGTCTTCGCCGCCATCGAGGCGGGCTGCGCCGCGGTCCGGGTCAACCCGGGCAACATCCGCAAGTTCGACGACCAGGTGAAGGAGATCGCGGCCGCCGCGAAGGACCACGGCACCCCGATCCGGATCGGCGTCAACGCCGGTTCGCTCGACCCCCGCCTGCTCCAGAAGTACGGCAAGGCCACCCCGGAGGCCCTGGCCGAGAGCGCGATGTGGGAGGCCTCGCTCTTCGCGGAGCACGACTTCCACGACATCAAGATCTCGGTGAAGCACAACGACCCGGTGGTCATGGTCCGCGCCTACGAACTGCTGGCCGAGCAGTGCGACTACCCGCTGCACCTGGGCGTCACGGAGGCCGGCCCGGCCTTCCAGGGCACCATCAAGTCGGCGGTGGCCTTCGGCGCCCTGCTCCGCCAGGGCATCGGCGACACGATCCGCGTGTCGCTGAGCGCCCCGCCGGTCGAGGAGATCAAGGTCGGCCACCAGATCCTCCAGTCCCTGAACCTGCGCCCCAGGAAGCTGGAGATCGTCTCCTGCCCGTCCTGCGGCCGGGCCCAGGTGGACGTCTACACGCTCGCCGAACAGGTCACGGCCGGTCTGGAGGGCATGGAGGTCCCCCTGCGCGTGGCGGTCATGGGCTGCGTCGTGAACGGCCCCGGCGAGGCCCGCGAGGCCGACCTGGGCGTCGCGTCCGGCAACGGCAAGGGCCAGATCTTCGTGAAGGGCAAGGTCATCAAGACCGTGCCGGAACACCAGATCGTGGAGACGCTGATCGAAGAGGCGATGCGCATCGCCGAGGAGATGGAGCCGGTGGAGGGCGAGAGCCCCGCGGTGACCGTCGGCTGAGAAGCGAGAACACGTGAGGGCGCGCTCCCGAAGGGGGCGCGCCCTCGCCGTTTCCCGAGGCCGTCGGAATGACGCCCGGCACGCTCAAACGCAACCTCCGTCACCCTCTCTCCGCACAGTTGGCTGATGCCACTTCCCGACCGGATCTGGCACGCTAGGTGACGTGCTGAGGCTGGCCGGAGCGCGCGTGCTCGACGAGCGCGACCTGATCGACGTGCGCGGAGTCTTCGACAAGGACCCCGTGGCCGCGTGCATGGTCGCGGCAAGGGTGGAAGTGGCCGGCCTGGACCCGTGGCGCCTGGGCGGCGAGATGTGGGGCAGCGACTCCAAGCCGATCCGGGGCAAGGTCGACGGCCTGTGCTTCTCGGGCCCGAACCTGATCCCGCTCAAGGGCTCGCCGGCCGCCATGCGCATGTTCGCGGACCGGGCCCGCCGCAGGGGCCGCATGTGCTCCAGCCTCGTGGGACCGGCCGAGCAGGTCCTCACCCTCTGGGAGGAGCTCCAGCCTGACTGGGGCCCGGCCAGGGAGGTCAGGGCGGACCAGCCGCTGATGGCCATCGGCTCCAGCCCGAAGATCACGCCGGATCCGCTGGTCAGGCAGGTCAAGCCCAGTGAGCTGGGGCGCTACCTGCCCGCCGCGATCAGCATGTTCATCGAGGAGGTCGGCATCGACCCGTGCGCGGAGGACGGCGGCGCGGGGTACCGGGCCAGGGTCAGCGAGCTGATCGCCGCGGGCAGGGCGTTCGCCCGGTTCGAAAACGGCGAGGTCGTCTTCAAGGCCGAGATCGGCGCGATGTCCAGCAAGGTGGGTCAGATCCAGGGCGTCTGGGTCCGGCCGGACCGCCGGGGCTCGGGCATCGGCACGGCGGGCACCGCGGCGGTCGCGGACCGGCTGACCAGGGTGTTGCACCGCACAGCGAGCCTCTACGTGAACAGCTACAACCACGTCGCGCAGGCTTCCTACCGGAAAATCGGGTTCGAACAAGTCGGGCAATACGCCACGGTCCTCTTCTGAACGGGCATACTCGCGCGGGTGCGCCTACTCGCGATGATCACGGTGGTGCTGGTGACGGTGAGCGGCTGCGGGCTGTTCGCGTCGGAACCGGGGGCTCCGGAGATCACCAACGACTTCCTGGCGAAGCTCGCGTCCGGTGACGTGCAGGGTGCCGCCGGGATGACCGACAACCCGAACGACGCCAAGGAGACCCTGGAGAAGTTCCGGGGAGCGCTCAAGCCCGAGAGTCTCACCAGCAAGGTCGACCAGATCCGCAAGAACGGGGAGACGGCGTCCGAGGCGAGCGTCACGCTCGACTGGGACCTCGGCAAGAACCGGCACTGGACGTACCCGACGAAGTTCGACGTGCGCCAGGAGGGCGACACGTGGAAGGTGCACTGGCAGACGTCGGTGGCGCACCCCAAGCTCGCGCCGCAGCAGTCCGTCCAGCTCACCGAGCTCAAGCCCGACCCCGCACCGGTGCTCGACCGCGACGGCACGCCGTTGCTCGCGCCGGAACGGGTCGTGTCGGTGCTGCTCGTGGCGAAGGAGGCCGGTGACGTCGGCGCCGTCACGAAGGCGCTCGCCGACGCGCTGAACCCGCTCGACAAGGCCATCAGCCAGCAGACCATCACCGACGGCGTCGCCAAGACGCCGGAGGGCCAGGCCTACCAGGTGGCGGCGCTGCGCGACCCCGACTACCAGGCGGTCAAGCCGAAGATCTACGAGCTGCCGGGGGTGCGGTTCAGCTCGCAGACCTCGCTGCTCGCGCCGAGCCGGAACTTCGGCTCGCAGGTGCTGCCGGCCGTGCGCAAGCTGGTCGAGAACGAGGTCGCGGGCGGCGCGGGCTTCCGCATCACCACGGTCGACGCGCAGGGCGCCGAGATCGAGGAGCTGCACTCGAAGGCGCCCGAGCCCGCCAAGGCCGTGAACACCGCGCTGTCGCGGGCCGTCCAGACCGCCGCCGAGGACGCCGTCGAGCCCGTGCAGCAGCCGACGATCCTGGTGGCGATCCAGCCTTCGACCGGCGACATCCTCGCCGTCGCGCAGAACGACCCCGCCGACGCCCAGGGCGCGCTGGCGCTGACCGGCCGCTTCCCGCCCGGTTCGACGATGAAGGCCGTCAGCGCGCTCGCCGCCATCCAGTCGGGCAAGGCCACCGCCGACACCCCGCTGCCGTGCCCCGGCAAGACGACGATCGACGGCCGGCGGATCGTGCCGAACTCGAGCGAGTTCGAGAAGGGCACCATCCCGCTGCGGTCGGCGTTCGCGTTCTCCTGCAACACCACGTTCGCCCAGCTCGCCGTCGACATGCCGGCCGACCTGCTGACGAACTCCGCGCTGTCGCTGGGCCTCGGCGTCGACTTCGACATCGCGGGCCTGACGACGATCACCGGGTCCGTGCCGCCCGCGACCGACGTCGTGGAACGGGCCGAGGACGCGTTCGGCCAGGGCAAGGTGCTCGCGTCGCCGTTCGGCATGGCGCTGGTGGGGGCGTCGATCGCCAAGGGCTCGATGCCGGTGCCGCAGCTGGTGCGCGGCCGGGAGACCAAGGTGGACAAGCAGCCCGCCGCACCGCCCGCGGCCGCGCTCGACCCGGTGCGCCAGATGATGCGCGAGGTCGTCGACTACGGCACTGCACCACAGCTCAAGCCGTACGGAGACGTGCGCGGCAAGACTGGTACCGCACAGTTCGGTGACGGCGTGCACTCACACGGGTGGTTCATGGGCTACCGCGGCGACATCGCCTTCGCGACGCTCGTCCTCAGCGGGGAGACTTCGACGCCGGCCGTGGAGGTGGCGGCGAGGTTCCTCAAGGCGGTGCCGTGATGGGTGAGAACAGGGATCTGGCGTTGCTGCGCGAGCGGCTGGTGCGGGCGGGAGTGCTGCTGCCCGCGCCGCAGGTGCCGCAGCCCCGGGAGGCTCCGGGCGAGCCGCGGGGAGCCTGAGGCCGAGGCTTCATGTGCTATCATGTAGCACATGAAGACTGTCGGTGTGCGCGAACTGAGGCAGAACGCCAGCGTGTACCTGCGTCGCGTGGCCGCGGGCGAGTCGATCACGGTGACCGACCGTGGAGTGCCGGTCGCCTTGCTGGTTCCGCCGCCGCGGGACGTGATGCTGCGGGAGAAGTTGATCCGCAGCGGGGAGCTCATCCCCGCTGAAGGAGACCGGGGCATCCTGACCTCGCCGCCGATCGAGTCGGAAGTGGACGTCTCGGCAGAGCTGCAGTGGCAGCGAGAGGACAGGTTTTGATCTACCTCGACTCGTCCGCGCTGGTGAAACTGGTGCGGTCGGAGGCCGAGAGCGCTGCTCTCGGCCGTTGGCTGGGGCTGAACCCCGATCCCGTCGTCAGCAGTGCCCTGGCTCGGACCGAAGTGGTGCGCGCCGTGATGAACGGCGGAGAGCCGCTGCGCGACCGAGCGCGTTCGGTCCTGTCCGCGATCGACGTGGTGCCGATCACGAACGACCTGCTGGACGAGGCCGCCACGCTGACGAACGTGCTGCGCACTCTCGACGCGATCCACCTTGCGACAGCGTGCCTCCTGCGTGCGGATCTGCACGCGTTCGTCGCCTACGACAAACGCCTGCTCGCCGCTGCCGACGAGGTGGGGCTCGTGGCCGTGGCCCCCGGAGCCGACGGCTAATCTGGGGAGCATGGCTGTTCGTGCTGTGCTGCAACCCGGTGTGCAATCCCCGCGTCGTCAGGTGCCGTCGCGCATCGTGCGTCCCGAGTACGTGGACAGGCCCGCGCCGCAGAAGAGCACCGACCCGTGGGTGCAGCCGCCCGAGATCATCGAGGCCATGCGCGTCGCGGGCCGGCTCGCCGCCCAGGCGCTGCAGGAGGCCGGCAAGGTCGTCGTGCCGGGCGTGACGACGGACGAGATCGACGCGGTGGCGCACGAGTTCCTGTGCGACAACGGCGCGTACCCGTCGACGCTGGGCTACCGGGGCTTCCCGAAGTCGTGCTGCACCTCGCTCAACGAGGTCATCTGCCACGGCATCCCGGACTCCACGGTCGTCGAGGACGGCGACATCGTGAACATCGACGTGACGGCGTTCATCGGCGGTGTGCACGGCGACACGAACGCCACGTTCCTCGCGGGCAACGTCTCCGAGGAGAACAAGCTCCTCGTCGAGCGCACGCACGAGGCGACCATGCGCGCCATCAAGGCCGTGAAGCCCGGCCGTGAGCTCAACGTCGTCGGGCGCGTCATCGAGGCGTACGCGAAGCGGTTCGGTTACGGCGTGGTCCGCGACTTCACCGGCCACGGCATCGGGCGGACGTTCCACAGCGGACTCGTGGTCCTGCACTACGACGAGCCGTCGGTGAAGACCGTGCTCGAGCCCGGCATGACGTTCACGATCGAGCCGATGATCACGCTCGGCGACTTCGAGGGCGAGATGTGGGACGACGGCTGGACCGTCACCACCCGGGACAAGAGCTGGACCGCCCAGTTCGAGCACACGATCGTCGTGACCGAGACCGGTTCGGAGATCCTCACAGTCTGCTGACCACCGACCGCAGTGCGGCCGCGACGGCCGAGGGTGACGTCGCGGCTGCCAGGTGGTGCGACTCGACGCGCTCGACCGGCCAGCCGAGCTCCTCGGCCCGCGCCGCCGCGTCGTCGTAGGCGGGGGAGAGCAGCACGTAGCCGCAGGGGCCGGACCACTCGACGGTCGGGCGCTGCTCCTTCAGGAACTCCCACGGCACCTCGGGTGCTTCGTCGCGCATCTCCTCGCGCAGCCCGGCGGGCACGAGCTTCAGCGGGTCCTCGGGGAACCAGCGGTCCCAGCGCGGCAGCTTGCCGTCGCGCACCGACGCCTTGACCTGGCGCACCAGGGCCGGGTCGACGGTCTCGCGCCACGACCGGCCGGGGGTGGGCAGGTCGGAGTCGAGGAACACCAGGCCCGCGACGGGCAGTTCCAGCGCGTCGGCGAAGCACGGCAGCAGCGGGCCGGCGCCGCTGTGGCCCACCAGGACCAGGTCGTCCGCCACCCCCGCGTCGTCCAGCGCGTCCGCGAAGGCACCGATCAGGCGCTGGTGGACGGGGGCGGTGTTGATCGTCATCTGCAGGTCGACGAGCAGGACGGCCACCCCGCCGGAGGCCAGTTCGTCGGCGAGCGGGCGCATGCTCGACGGGCCGAGGAACGGGCTGTGCATCAGCACGACGGTGACCATGCCCGTGATGATGGCAGCATTGGCGTCCATGCGGGGTGCGATGTTGATCTGCGGGACGACCTCGGACGCGGGCAAGAGCGTCCTCGTGGCGGGGTTGTGCCGCTTCCTGGCACGCCAGGGCGTCGACGTCGTGCCGTTCAAGGCGCAGAACATGTCGAACAACTCGTTCGTCACACTCGACGGCGGCGAGATCGGGCGGGCGCAGGCGGTGCAGGCGCGGGCCGCGTTCCAGGAGCCGAGCGTGCGGTTCAACCCCGTGCTGCTCAAGCCGGGCAGCGACCGCACGTCCCAGGTCGTCGTGCTGGGGCAGGCGGTCGGCGAGGTCTCCGCGCTGAGCTACCGCGAACGCAAGCAGCACCTGCTCGAGACCGTGCTGTCCACATTGGACGGGTTGCGGCGCGACCACGAGGTCGTCGTCTGCGAGGGCGCGGGCTCGCCGGCCGAGATCAACCTGCGCGCCAACGACATCGCGAACATGGGCCTCGCGACGCGGGCGGACCTGCCGGTGCTCGTGGTCGGCGACATCGACCGCGGCGGTGTGTTCGCGCACCTCTTCGGCACGGTCGCGGTGCTCGACGCGGCCGACCAGGCGCTGGTCGCGGGGTTCGTCGTGAACAAGTTCCGCGGCGACGAGCGCCTGCTCGAACCGGGGCTCCGCCAGATCGAGCAGCTCACCGGGCGCCCGGTGCTCGGCGTGCTGCCGTGGCGGGAGGAGCTGTGGCTCGACGCCGAGGACTCGTTGTCCTACACCGCGGACGGCGTCATCGGCCGTCCGCAGCCGCCCGTGCGGGACTGGCTGCGGGTCGCCGTGGTCCGGTTGCCGCGCATCTCCAACGCCACCGACGTCGAGGCGCTGGCCTGCGAACCCGGTGTCTCCGTGCGGTTCGTGACCGAGCCGTCCCGGCTGGCGGACGCCGACCTCGTGGTGCTGCCCGGGTCCAAGGCCACCGTCTCCGACCTCGCCTGGTTGCGCGACACCGGCCTGGCCCGGGCGGTCCAGCGGTTCGACGGCCCGGTCCTGGGGATCTGCGGCGGCTTCCAGATGCTGGCGAGGACGATCGAGGACGACGTGGAGTCCGGCAGCGGCACGGTCGACGGGCTCGGCCTGCTCGACGTCGACATCCGCTTCCAGCCGCGCAAGACCCTGGCGGCACCGTCGGGAACGGCGTGGGGCGAGCCCGTGAGCGGGTACGAGATCCACCACGGCCAGGTCGTCCGCAGCGCCGAGAAGCCGTTGATCGGCGACGAGGGCGCGGAGACCGACCGCGTCCTCGGCACGCACTGGCACGGCCTGCTGGAGAACGACGCGTTCCGGCGCAGGTTCCTGCGCTGGGCGGCCGACCGCGCCGGCCGCGACTTCGTGCCGGGCGAGGTGAGCTTCCAGGCCGTCCGCGAGGCCCAGTTGGACCTGCTGGGCGACCTGGTCGCCGACCACCTCGACACCGAGGCCGTCATCGGCCTGCTGGAACGAGGGGCTCCGGCCGGACTTCCGTTCGTGCCGCCCGGCGCCCCGCGAACTGCGGGACAGCGAGGCCCAGCAGCACGACGCCCCCGGCCGCCGCGCGCAACGGCGTGAGGTCCTCGCCGAGGAACGCCCACGCGGAGAACATCCCGAACACCGGCACCAGCAGTGAGAACGGCGCCACGACCGACGACTCGTAGCGGCGCAGCAGGAACCCCCAGACGCCGAACCCGAGCAGTGTCGAGACCCAGGCGACGTACCCGATGGCCCCGATCCCGGCCCAGTCGAGGTGGCCCAGCGCCGACATGTCTTCGGTCAGCGCCGAGAGCGCGAAGAGCGGCAGCACCGCCACGGCGCTCACCCACACCATGAACCGCAGCGTGTCCGCGGGCCGCGCGTAGCGCATCAGCACGTTCGACACGCCCCAGCACGCCGCGGCCACGATCACCAGCAGGAACCCGAGCAGCGGCGACGACAGCCCGTAGTCCCAGGCGATGAGCCCGATGCCGGCGACGGCCAGCGCGATCCCGCCGACCTGCACGGGCTTCGGCCGCTCGCGCAGCACGACGGCGGCGAACACCGCCGTGAAGATCACCTGGCTCTGCAGCACCAGGCTCGACAACCCGGCCGGCATGCCGGCGCTCAGGCCGATGAACAGGAAGCTGAACTTCGCGACGCCCAGCACCAGCCCGACCGCGACGACCCACTTCCACGCGACCGACGGCCGTCCCACGAAGAAGATCGCGGGCACCGCCGCGGCGAGGAACCGCAGCGCGGAGAACAGGATCGGCGGGAACTCGTCGAGGCCCACCTTGAGCACGACGAAGTTGACGCCCCAGATGGCGGCGACGAGCACGGCGAGCAGGACGTGACGGGAACTCATGGCGTCCAGCCTGAGCGGACGGACTGTTTAGCACCAGTTCCGATTGCTAAGTACATGGGTTTAGCATTGCTACATGCTCGATCTGGGAAGGCTGAAGGCGCTGCACGCCGTCGCCACGTACGGCACGGTCGGCGCCGCGGCCGACGTGCTCGGCTACACGCCGTCCGCTGTCTCGCAGCAGATCACCAAGCTCGAACGCGAGACCCGCACCACGCTGCTGGAACGCAGCGGCCGGGGCGTCCGGCTCACCGACGCCGCGCGCCTGCTCGCCGAGACCGCGGGCCAGGTGCTCAAGCTCGTCGAGGAGGCCGAGGTCGCGCTGGAGGAACAGCGCGGCGCCGCGATCGGCCGGCTGTGCCTCGGCGCGTTCGCCACGGCGTCCCGCGGCCTGCTGCCCGGCGTCCTCGCGGCCCTGGCCGAGCAGCACCCGGCCCTCGACGTGCGGCTCACGGAGATCGACCCGCCCTACGCCACCGAGGCCGTCGCCCGCGGCGAGCTCGACCTGGCGATCGTGCACGACTGGGCGAACACGCCCCTGCCGGTGCCGGAGTCGCTGTCGCGGGTGTTCATCGGCGACGACGTCGCCGAGGTGCTGATCCCGGTCACGAACCCGTTGTCGCGCAAGGAGGTCCTCGAACCCGTCGACCTGGCCGCCGAGCGGTGGGTCTGCCAGACCGAGGGCTCGATCTGCTTCGACTGGCTCGAGCGGACGTTCCACGGCGCGGGCATCGAACCGGTGGTGGCGTACCGGATCAGCGAGTACCACACGCAGATGGCGTTGCTGGCCAAGGGGATCGGGGTCGCGCTGATCCCGCGGCTCGGCAGGGGGGAGGTGCCGGAGGGTGTCGTGGCGGTGCCGCTGCGGCCCACGCCCACCCGGCGGCTGTACGCGGTGTGGCGCACGCAGGCGTCGCGCCGGCCCGCGATCACGGCGACCCTGGAGGTCATCCGGCAGGTGGCGGGCTAGCGCCTGTCCCGCTAGGTCTCGTCCGCGACAGCCGGGGCCGAGACCCCGCGGGCCGAGCCCTGGAACCCGAGTCCGGCCCGGTCTTCGGGTCGCACGTACGCCTCGAGGCGCCGCAGCACGCCGCCGAGCACGGGTTCGCCGATCCACGACGGCAGCGCCGCGACGGCGCGGGCGTAGGTCTGCGAGTGGTCGAGCAGGTACCGCGCGAGGTACTCCGCGCCCTGCTCCGCGGCTCCCGGCCGCACGCCCCGGCCGGCGATGTAGGAGATCACGTCCCCGACGTCCGCCCCGGCCGGCCGTCCGTCGTGGCGCAGGTGCAGCACGACCTGGAGGGCGGCGGCGCCGTCCGGGTGCCGCAGCACCGCTTCCGTCCACCGGCGGACCACCTCGGGCGGCGACAGCGGCGGTGCCAGCGGCCGGTAGTTCCCGAGCACCCAGACGTAGTCCATGACCACGTCGGCCGGGGCGCCGTCCCGGAACGCGTCGAGCACCTCCGGTCCGGGCGCGGCGACCGGCTGCAGCGGGGACAGCAGGTCGCGGAGCCTGGTCAGCCCGTCGGCCACCTGCTCCGGGTCACCCGACTCCATCGCGGCCGTGAACCAGGCGTTGGTGTCGTTCCCGCTCATGGTCACCGTCCGAATCCCGGGTTCGCCTTGCGGTGGTTGTCCCACGCGACCCATCCCGCTCGCAACTTGTCCCTGCGCTGCGTCGCGCGGGCGATCACCTGGTCGATCCTGCCGTGGACGCTGCGGGGCAGGGCCGCCTTCTGCCGCTGGAGGTCGCGGATGATGCTGTCGAGGTTGGTCGCGTAGTCGCGGCACTTCTCGCCGTGCCACCGGCCCTCGACCGGCTCGCCCGTCCTGACCTCGTGGTGCGCGGCCCCCTCGGAGGTGCGGTCGCCGACCGTGCCGTAACCCGTCGTCTCGTCGTAGACGTTCTGGACCGCGTCGGCCAGCGTCTTCACCTGGTTGTCGGGCTTGATCTCGTTGCGCGCGTCGCCGACGGTCTTGTCCAGGGTGCTGATCTTCTGGACCAGCGTCTTGACGGCGGCGAGCTGCGTCGCGTCGGCGACCGTGCGCGACAGCGCGCCGACCGCCGTGGCGAGATCACCGCGCGCCGTGCGGATCCGCTCCACCGGAGTGGGCAGCGGGCCGGTCGCGCCCTGCGCGGGGATCACGAGCCCGGCCTGGAGGGCGGGATCGGCGAGCGCCTTGTCCGCGCGGGCGAGCGCGTCGTCGGCGTTCTTGAAGATCGTGTTCGCCTCGGCCTGGTGAGGGGCCGGTGCGCCGACGAGCGACTGCGCCTTCACCCGGATCGCCTCGTAGGTCTCCACGGCGTCGAGGAACCACTCGGCGAGGCTCTCCGTCTCGGAGTGGTCGGCCTGTTTCGTGCGCGCGATCTCGTCCAGGCGCCCGGACTTCCGCGCGTACGCGGTGTCGGTGTCGGCGAGCAACGTGTCGAGCTCGGGATGCGTACCACGGGGTCCGAGCGCGGTGACGGCCTGGTGGGCGCCTTCTCGTTCGGTACCGGCGGCGTCGCGCCGGATCTGCAGCTTGCCGAGGTCGTCCTCGTCGACCAGGGCGTCCGACTTCTCGGTCATCCGGCTGACCGTGCCGCTGACCGCCCAGTTGCGGCCCTGCTTCACCGGTTCCAGCGTCGCGAGGCCGTAGCGCAGCCGGATCGCCCCGAGCAGCGGCTTGAGCACCCGGTCGCCGACCTTCTTGCCGGCGAACCGGTTGGCGACGGCCACACCGCCGCGGACGCCGGCCTCGAGCCGTTTCTGCTTGCCCTCGGGGCTGTCGTCGCCGCCGAGGACCTTCGCCTTCGCCTTGGCGCCGAGGCCCTTGACGCCCCGGATGAGCGGGCCGGCCAGCGTCAGGCCCTTCTTGATCACCCAGTCCAGCGCCTTGGTCACCGGCTTCTGCAGGGTCTCGACGATCGACCGGATCTTCGCACCGATGCCGCCGAGGCCGATGGCGCTCGCGAGGAAGCCGATGATGAGCGGGACCATCTGGCCGAGCACGTCGTTGATCTTGTTGACGACGCCGCCCACGTTGCCGCGCACGATGTCCGCCACCGAGTCGATCACGGTGTTGACGAACTTCATGATCCGGCTGCCGTTGTTGACGAAGAACATCACGACGTCGTAGATGAGCTTGCAGGCCTTGATGAACGCCGCGGCGGGGTTGAGCAGGCCGATCAGCCAGGTGATGCCGGCGGTGATGATCTTCGTGACGACGAAGTCCTTCACCTGCGCGAGGATGGTCTCCTTGATGTCGCCGAGCTTGTCCACCAGCATCTGCCACAGGCCCGCGACGCCCTGCGACGTCAGGACCTGGAAGATCTCGACGCCCTTCTCGGCGGCGGACATGGCCTTCTCGCCGATCTGCTTCACCAGGCGGGTGCGGATGTTCGACCAGGTCAGGCCGAAGATCGACGCCAGCAGCTTGACGATGCCGCGCACGTCGAACTTCTCCGGCAGCTCGATGCCCGCCTCGGCGAGGGCCCCGAACAGCCAGCCCGTCAGGCCCTTGCGCAGGTGGTCGAGGATGTTGTCCTTGAACTTGAGGATGCCGCCCTTCACGCCGGCGATCAGGTTGCCGAGGAACTCGACGGGCGCCTTGATGATGTCGCCGACCACCCCGGCGGCGCGGGACAGCACGTCGCGGAGCATCCCGGCGAGCTCGCGGATGGTGGCGATCACGCCCTTGACGGCGTCGAGCGCGGCGTCGACGAGGCCCCTGTTCTCCGCCTGCAACGCCTCGACGCGTTCGTCGATGCCCTGCTTGGCCTCGGTGTACTTCGTGGCGAGGGTGTCGACGACCTCGTTCTGCTTGTCGTCGACGTCCTTCTCGAGCTGCTCGAACCTGTCGCCGATCTCCGCGGACGCGTCGGCGCCGACCTTCTGCAGCTCGGGGGAGAGCGTCTTCACGTACGCGGCGATCTCGGCCTTGCCCGACGCGATCCGCTGCTTCGCGCGGGAGAGGTCACCGCCCACGATGTCGGCGACGCGCGAGATCACGCCGTCCATCTGCCTGAGGTAGAGCTCGCGGCCGGCGGTGTAGAACTCGTCGACCTTGGCCGGCATGCCGAGCAGCTTGTCCTTGGCCCAGCGGTAGCCGCCGAGCCAGCCGCTGTAGCGGTCCTGCCTGTACGCACCGACCTTCGCCGCGACGAACGCCTCGAACGCCTGCTTCGCCTGCGCCTCACCGGTCGCGAACGCCGTCTCGACCTTCGCGTCGATGCCGCCGAGGATCGTCTTCACCTCGGCCTCGGTGGCGGCGAAGATGCCCTGGACCCTGGTGGTGACCTCGGCGCGCTTGGCCTCGTCCTTGCCCTTGGCGCTTCCCTTGGCCGCCACCAGCTTCGCGAGCGCGGCACCCTTCGCGCCCTGCATCCCGGCGACGCCGGCGGTGGTCTCGGCGGACGCGTCGGTCTTCGCCTGGCCGAGGACCTGCTGCTCCTGCGCGCGGAACTGGCCGGGTGCGGTCTCGGCGTGCGCGGCGGCGGCCTGCTTGGCGTCCAGCGCCTGCTGGAACTGCGGCTCGTTGGAATCGCGCAGCTGCTCGTCGGTGACGTCGCCCTGCTCCTGCGCGACCTGCTGCTTGCCCGCGGTCAGGTCGGTCCGCGCCGCGGGCACGGGCTTCGGCGCGGCGCCCGCGGCCGGGATCGCCGGTGCAGCACCGGGGTTCTCCTGCGCCATCGGCGTCACGGGCTTCGGCACGGCCTTCGACTCGTCCGGCGCGGCGTCGGTGGCCTGTTCGACGTCCCGGGCCTGGCCCTGCGTGCCCTGCGAGACCACGCCCCTGACCTCGGCGCCCACCCCGTCGGCCTTGCCCTGCGGAGAGGTCGCGTCCTGCAACGACTTCGGCGCCTTCGCCTCGATCGCGGTCTTCACGGCCGCGATGAACGCCTGCTTGTCGAACGACCCGGCCTGCTGCGCGTCCATCGCGTCGACCTTGGCCGCCTTCGCCTGCCCGGCGAGGTCGTCGCTCGGCCCCTGCGCCGCGTCCTGCGCCTCCTTGGCCTTCGCCGATGCCGGCGGGTGCGCCTTCTTGGCCACCGCGGCGCCCTTGACCTTCTCGACCACCTGCACGAACGCCGGGTCTGCCGCGGCGACGGCGGGAACGACAGGCGCCGCGGCCGGTTTCGCCGCTGTGCCACCGGTTTTGGCCGCGGGCTTCGCAGCCGCCCTGCCCAGCGGCGACTTCGCGGGCACCGGCTTCGCGGGGGGCGTGGGCTTTTTGGGCGCGACGGCGTTCGGGCCGAACCCCGTCGTCGTCACAGCGAGGGCGGACGCGGGGGGCTTCGGGCCCTCCATCGTCACCGGGACGCCCGCCGCCTGCGCCGCCCTGAGGCCCTTCTCGACCGTGTCGACGTCGGGCTCGCCGCGCCGGACCTCGGTCAGCGCCGCGTCGATGTGCGCCTCGTCGGGCTTCTTCTGCTTGGCCGCCATGAGCGCGCCCACGGCCGCGTTGCCCGCGTCGCGCTGCAGGGCGAGCAGGGCGTGCGGACTGCCGGGAGCGGCGACGGCCTTGCGCTTGCCGTCCGCGAGAGCGCTGGTGACCTCGGCTTCCCTGCGTGCGGCCATGACCTGAGCCTGACCGAGCGGTCGGGCCCGGACCACGGCCGCCAGACACCCGCATGGGCACGAAAGAGCGCCCTAAGGGGCAACGACCACGTGCGCCTTCTTCGGCGTCATCACCTTCAGCACCGCCTTGGCCTCGCGCACCACGCCGGCCATGTCCTTCTTGGTGGTCCTGGAGTACGGCTCGATCGTGAGCGTCGCGGTGTCCTTGGTCTCCACGACGTTCCACGTGCCGCGCAGGAACCCGTCGACGAGGAACGTCGGCGGGAACACGCCGTTGCGCACGGCGCCCCACCGCGACCGCGCGTCGTCGCTCATGATCCGCGTCCGGTCGGCGTGCCCCAGCAGCACGTTGTCGAACGCGGGCAGCAACCGCGCGGGCGCCCCGGTCTCCTCGGGCACGATCACGCCGTCCGGCACGTCGAGCAGGACCTTGCCGGCCTCGTTGCGGTACTCCACCAGGTCGAGGTCGGCCGCGTGCGCCTTCAGTCCGATCAACCGGGACCAGGCCTGCATGTCCGCGAGCGTCGCCGGTCCGAACGCGCGCAGGTACCGCTTGATCAGCTCACCGACCGCGGCCCGCTCCGGCAGCTCCCGGCCTAGCCACGAGGCCATCGCGACGTTCTGCGGGATGCCGCCCACACCCCAGATCCCGCGCGGCGGCACCTGGATCATCGGCACCAGCAGCTGCGCCTGCGTCGACAGCTCGCGCGCCTTCGCCCCGGGGAACTGCTCCTCCAGGTACGCGCCGATCTCCGCCACGGTCCGCGGTTCGGAGTCGATGTACTCGCGGGTGAGCCGCGCCAGCTTCTCCAGGTCGATCTCGACGCGCGTGGCCGGCGGCATGACGATCTTCGCCCACTTGTCCAGCTCCGGCTGCAGCGCCGTGCGCATCAGGTAGACGTCGTCGGCCGAGATGAGGTGCAGCGTGCCGCGCCACAACGTCATCCGCACCAGCGAACGGTCGGTGATGAGCTTGCTGAGCGCGGCGACCTCGTACGGCTTGAGCCGGGTCCAGAGCGCGAGGTAGGGCGGGACGGGTGCCTGCGCCTGCAGGCCGCCGAGGTGCTCGACGGCCTGCACGATCGGCATGTCCGACCGCTGCAGGAGCAGCTGGCGCGCCAGGAGGGTGCGGTTGAGGGTGCGGGTGGAGAGTGTCGTGGTCACAGCGATCCGAAGAACTTCCTGATGTCTTGGACCAAGAGGTCCGGCTCCTCCATCGCGGCGAAGTGCCCACCGCGGTCGAACTCCGTCCAGTGCACGATCGTCGGGATCATCTTCTCCGCGAGCGAGCGCACCGGCAGGCTGAGGTCGTGCGGGAAGACCGCGACGCCGGTCGGCACCGTGGTCGGCTGCTGCCTGCCCCAGGTCGCGGCCTGCTCCTTGTAGAGCGCGGCCGCCGAGCCCGCGGTCCGGGTGAACCAGTAGACGGACACGTTGGCCAGCATCTGGTCGCGGTCCACGGCGTCCTCGGGCACGCCGTCGTTGTCGGTCCAGTCGTGGAACCTCTCGGCGATCCACGCGAGCTGCCCGACCGGTGAGTCCGTCAGCGCGTAGGACAGCGTGCGCGGCCGGCTGCGCTGCAGGTGCATGTAGCCGGACAGCTCCTTCTGGTACAGGTCGAGCGACTCCAGCGCGCGCATCTCCTCCGGCGAGAGGTCGTTGACGCCGGACGGCCGGAACGTCTGGAGCATGTTCACGTGCACGCCGATGACCTGCTCGGGGAACACGCGGCCGATCTCCTGCGCGATGCCGGAGCCCCAGTCGCCGCCCTGCGTGCCGTAGCGGTCGTAGCCCAGGCCCTCCATGAGCTTCGCGAACGCCCACGAGATCCGCAGGACGTTCCAGCCGGGCTTCGCCACGGGCCCGGAGAAGCCGAAGCCGGGGATCGAGGGGATGACGAGGTGGAAATCCCTGGAGAGCGGCTCGACCACGTCCAGGAACTCGACGACCGAGCCCGGCCAGCCGTGGACCATCAGCAGCGGCACGGCGTCCGGGTTCTCCGACCGCACGTGCAGGAAGTGGATGCGCTGGTTGCTGATCTCGGTGGTGAACTGCGGGTGCGAGTTGAGACGGGCTTCCTGGGCGCGCCAGTCGAACCCGCCGCCCCAGTGCTCGGCGAGCGGGCGCAGGTAGCTCAGCGGGATGCCGTACGTCCAGCCGACGCCCGGCAGGTCGTCCTCCGGCCAGCGCGTGGCGGCCAGACGTGACCTGAGGTCGTCCACGTCGGCCTGCGGGATCTCGATGCGGAACGGCGTGATGTCCATGGCCCCCACGCTGTGAGCTCGTGCGGACTGCGGTGTCCGCGGTTCAGCAGAACTTCTCGATCAGCTCCTCGAAGAACCCACCCGCCTCGATCGCCGCCTTCTCCTGGTCGCCGTCGCGGACCGCGTGCAGCAGTCCGGTGTGCGACACCTGGTCGGTCCCGGGCTGGCTCGTGTCGACAGAGGCCGCCACCGAAGCTTTGACCGCCTCGGTCAAGCCGCGGTAGAGCTCCGCTAGGAGCGCGTTGTGCGAGCACTGCACGAGCAGCACGTGGAACGCGGTGTCGTGCTCGACGACCTCGGCCCACTGCTCGGCCTCCATCGCCGCGTCGCGCAGGTGCAGCAGCTCGGTCAGCCGCGCGAGCTCGGCCTCGGTGCGGTGCTTGGCGGCCAGGCGCGCGCCCTCCACCTCGAGGGTGCGGCGGACCTGGAGGACCTCCTTCAGCTCGGTCCCGCACATGCGGCGGACCGCGCCGGAGATCTCACTGGTGGCGCGGACGAACGTGCCGTCGCCCTGCCGCACCTCCAGCAGGCCGGCGTGCGAGAGCGCGCGCACGGCCTCGCGAACCGTGTTCCGGCCGACCCCGAGCGCGGTGACCAGCTCGGGTTCCGGCGGAATGCGCTGCCCGACGGGCCATTCGCCGCTGGTGATCGCCCCTCTCATCTGGTCGATCACCTGGTCGACGAGGCCTGCTCGCCGGGTAGTGGCCAACGGCACAACCTCATCCTCTCATCCGAACATCCCATGTCTGCGATAGTGGTGCGCGTGACGACGACCCAGCAGACGACCTTTGCCGCACAGACTGCCACCGATCGAGGTCGCAGGGTGACGGTCGTCGAGAATCGTCACGTTCCGCTTGTCGGGTCCACGCTGCTCGCGATCGGGGTCGCCCTCGCTGCCGCGAATCTCCGCCCTGCGGTGACCAGTCTGGCGTCGGTGCTCGGCGACGTCCGCGCCGCCCTGGGAGTTTCGGCCGCTTGGACCAGCGCGCTCACCGCCGTTCCGGCGCTCTGCTTCGGCTTCGCGGCGTTCGCGGCGCCGTGGCTCGGCCGCCGCCTCGGCATGGCCCGCGCGATCGGCCTGTCGCTGGGGGTGCTCACGCTCGGCCTGGTGCTGCGCGTGGTCGACGGTCCGTGGGTCGTGCTGGGCGGCACCTTCATCGCGTGCGCCGGCATCGCCGTGTCCAACGTGCTGATCCCGGTGGTGGTGAAGGCGTCGTTCCCCACCAAGGTCGGGCTGATCACGGGCGTCTACACGGGAACGCTGTCCGCGGGCGCCGCCCTGGCCGTCGCGCTGACGCCGCGGCTGGAGGACCACTTCGGCTCGTGGCGGCTCGCCGTCGGCGCGTGGGCGCTGCTGTCGGCCGGTGCGGTCATCGTGTGGCTCGCCGGCGCACGGCACGGTTCCGCGGCCTCGGTGGTCCGCTCGGCCGCACCCGCCGAGCAGCGCTCGTTGCTGCGCAGCCCGCTGGCGTGGGTGATCACGGCGTTCTTCGGCCTGCAGTCGCTGTTCGCCTACACCGTCATGGGCTGGCTGCCCGCGATGCTCGTCGACGGTGGCCTGGACCGCAACACCGCGGGCATGCTGGTCGCCGTCTCGATGCTGCTGGGCGTGCCGGTGAGCCTGCTGGTGCCGCCGATCGCCGCGCGGTTCGCCGGTCAGTCCCTCGTGGTGCTGGTCCTGGGCGCGCTGTCGTTCGCGGGCATGTTCGGGATGATGGTGGCGCCGGCCGCCGCACCGGGGCTGTGGGTGGTGCTGATCGGGTTCGGCATGGGCATGTTCCCGCTCGCGCTGCTGATCATGTCGCTGCGCACGAAGTCCACTTCGGACACTGCGCGGCTGTCGGCGATGGCGCAGAGCCTCGGCTACCTGATCGCCGCGTCCGGCCCGTTCGCGTTCGGCGTGCTGCGCGAGTCCACGGGCTCGTGGACGGTGTCGCTGGCGCTGCAGCTGGTCCTGCTCGCGGCGCTGACCGGGCTCGGGATGATCGCCGGGCGTCCGCGCTACGTGTAGGCCCGGCCGCCGCGAGCTGGTCAGGAATCGAGAAGCGCCGCGTTGGCGCCGGTCCTAGCGTTGCCGGCATGGACATCACCATCGACGCGACGTTCCTCCCGCACACCGACCCCGAGGCCTCGCTGGCCTTCTACCGCGACCTGCTCGGCTGGGAGGTCCGCGGCGACGTCGGCCGGGGAACGATGAGGTGGATCACCGTCGCCCCGGTCGGTTCGGGTTCCGCGGTCGTGCTGGAACCCCCTGCCCTGGCGGAAGGACTCACGGACGCGCAGCGCACCGCGATCGCCGAGATGGTCGAGAACGGGTCCTACGCCTTCATCAACCTGGCCACGCCCGATCTCGACGGCGTGTTCGAGAAGCTGCAGGCGGGTGGTGCGGACGTCGTGCAGGAACCGGCCGCGCAGCCGTGGGGTGAACGGAACTGCGTGTTCCGCGACCCGGCCGGCAACACCGTGCGGATCAAGCAGGCGTGATGTTCCCGGCCCGGTCGGGGACGAACCCGCGGTGCAGCACCGCGAGCTGGTCGGCGAGGTAGCGCGCCCACGCCCCCGCCCGGTCCCGGTCCGGTGCCGCGCCGCCGAAGCTGACGGGCCCGATGGCCCCGAGCCTGCGGACCATGCGCGTGACGTCGTGGGGAACGGGAGGCGTGCCGCGGTGGAACAACCACAGCGGCGTGCACCGCAGGGAAGCCTTGTGCCGCCGCACGAAGCGGTGCGCGTCTCGCGCGGCGGCGTCGCCGAGGATCACCGCGCCGAAGTCGAGCAGCGTCTCGGCGGCGGCGACCGGGAGCACGGAGACCCTCAGCCCGCAGCCGGCGAGCTCGGTGCCGATGGTCTCCGCGATCTCGTTCGTGGCGGCGGTTCTGGAGGTGTAGGCGACGAGGACTCTGTCAGTCATCGCTGCATCGTGCTGCGTTTCGCGGCACGGCGGCAGCGGCGGAAGACCCTGTCGTTCGGGGCCTTCAGTCCAGCGGGAGGTTCAGCAGCGCGTTCTCCACGAGCTCCGGCATGGCCGGGTGGATCCAGTACTGGCCCTGCGCCATCGTCCTCGCGTCGAGGCCGAAGCTCATCGCCTGGATCAGCGGCTGGATCACCGTCGACGCCTGCGGGCCGATGATGTGCGCGCCGATCAGCTGACCGGTGGCCGGGTCGGCGAGCAGCTTGGCGAACCCGGTCGTGTCCTCCATGGCCCAGCCGTACGCGATCGACGCGTAGGCCTGGCTGGCGGTGACGTACCGGATCCCCTGCTCCTTGGCCTGTTCCTCGGTCAGGCCGACGCTCGCGATCTGCGGGCTGGAGAACACGGCCGCCGGCACGAACCGGTGGTCGGACTTCTTCGGGCTGTCCGGGTTCAGCAGGTTGTGCTGCACGACCTTGGCCTCGTGGTTCGCGACGTGCTTGAGCTGGTGCTCGGAGCTGATGTCGCCGAGGGCCAGGACGTGCGGCTGGCTGGTCCGCTGGAACTCGTCGACCTTCACGCGGCCGTCGTCGTGCAGCTCGAGGCCGGCCTGGGCCGCGTCGAGGAGGTCGGAGTTGGGCCGGCGGCCCGTGGCGATCAGGAGCTGTTCCGCCTCAACGGTTTCCTCGCCGTGGGGACCCTCCAGGTGCAGCCGGACGCCGGTCGCGGTCTTCTCGGCGCGGGTGGTCTTGCGCTGCAGCCGGACGTCCCACTTCTGCCGGGCGAGCTCGGTGAAGCGCTCCGCGATCTCCAGGTCCTCGTGGCGCAGCAGCAGGTTCGAGCGCGCGATCACGGTGACCTCGACGCCGAAGCTGCTGAAGACGTGCGCGAACTCCGCCGCGATGAAACCGCTGCCGACGATGACGAGGCTCTTCGGCAGCTCGTCGAGGCGCATGATCGTGTCGCTGGTGTGGTAGCCGGTCGTGTCCAGGTCCGCGATGTCGGGGATGGACGGGCGGCTGCCCGCCGCGACCACGATCCGGTCCGCGGTGATGGTCTCGCCGGTGCCCGTGTCGATGGTCCTGGCGTCCAGGAACCTCGCGGTGCCCTCGTAGACCGTGACGTTCGGGTTCTCGTTGGCCCGCCAGTTGCGCCCGCCCGCGGCGATCGGGTCGATGCGGTTGAAGATGCGGTCGCGGATCTCGGGCCAGTGGACCGCGTCGGTGTGCGCGTCCACGCCCAGCTTCTTCGCGTTGGCCGGGGCTGCGGCCTGGTCCGCGGTGTGGACGAACATCTTGGTGGGGATGCAGCCCACGTTCAGGCAGGTGCCTCCGAAGGTGCCCTTTTCGAGGATGGCGATCTGCCAGCCCGCCATGGCGTCGTTCGGGATGCTGTTGCCGGAGCCGGTACCGATGATGACCAGGTCGAAGTGCCTCACGTGTGGATCCAACCATTTTGCTGGGGGTGGTGTTCCCGTGGTGGTGGTTACGTGGGGCTTACGTCGGTTTGGCTCGCGTCGGCTGGCTCGCGTCGGCTGGCTCGCGTCGTGGGCGCGTTGTTGCGTGCCCGTCCCGTTTCCTGCTCGGGGCTCCGCCCCGGACCCCGCCAGCTGATCAAAGACCGGCCAGCGCCGTTCGTGGGTTGATGGCACGCCTGTTGCGTTGGGCGGCGTTGCGTTGCGTGGGTGGTGCGGTTCGGGTGGGGTGGTCCCGTCCCGAACCGGGGCAGAGCGAGCCACACGTGAGGAGGGGTGTCAACTCGACGAAAAGCGTGTCGAGTTGACACC
>NZ_JBHXCW010000066.1:0-34966 GCF_042725365.1 Lentzea sp. NPDC060358
GTCCTCCGCCGCCTCCGGGCGGACCACGGCGAGCTGATGTTCCACCAGTCCGGCGGCTGCTGCGACGGCTCGGCCCCCATGTGCTACCCCGCCGGGGAGTTCCGCACGGGCTCGGCCGACGTGCACCTGGGTGACCTCGCGGTGGAGTCCGGTTTCTCCGTGCCCGTCTGGATGTCGGCAGCGCAGTTCGAGTACTGGAGCCACACGCACCTGACGATCGACGTGGTGCCGGGGCGTGGGAGCGGTTTCTCGCTGGAGGCTCCCCTGGGAGTGCGGTTTCTGGTGCGTTCGCGATTGCTGAACTCCGAAGAGCTCTAACATGTGCGCGCATGACCGTCCAATGCGGATGCTGCGGAGCCGAGATCTCGTCGACGGACCGCATCGACTACCGGTTGAACCGTCCGGAGCAGCTGGTGGGCGTGCCCGGCGAGCAGCTCGCCGCGCCGACAGGCGGACTGCTCGTCGGTCCGGACGGTGACACCTACCTCCGTTGCCTGCTCCCCGTGCAGCTGACCGGCGGAACCGAGCTCGTGTTCGGCGCGTGGATGCAGATCAGCAAGGTCGACGCCATGTACGCCCACGCCGTGTGGGACAACGACGGCGAATATTCCAACCTGCGGGTGGCGGGCAGGTTCGCGAACGTCATCAGGCCGTGGGACGTCCTCGGCGTGCACGCCGAGGCGGCGGTCCTCAACGCCGACGAGCTGCCGTACTTCACCTCGCACCCGTTGCTGGAGCAGGACTGGAACCGCGACGAGGTGCTCAGCCGCATCCGCCACCCGTTGCCGGTGCCCGTGCGGGAGAAGTTCGGCGAGGTGTGGACGATCGAGCGCACCGAGGGCATGCGGTGCGTGATCGAGGGCCGCACCGTCCGGTTCACGAGCCCCGGCCGGTCGGTCGCCATCGACGTCTACCGCGACCTCACCGCCGGCAGCCCGAGCGACTTCCTGGGCGCGGTGCTCGACGGCTACCCGGCGACCGCGGAGCACTCCGTCGAGCACGACGGCGAGGAGCTGCGGCACGCGTTCTGGCTCAGCGAGGTCATCTACGGCCAGGAGGAGCAGGTGTTCCACGGGCACGTCGTGCGGCGGGGCACGATGCTCTCCGTGCGCTGCGTCTACCGCTACCCCGCCGACCGCTCGTGGGCCCGCCACGTGCTCAACAGCGTGCGGTACGCCGGGTGACGGCCTGCGCGTGCTGCGGCGCGGAGGTCGACGAGGACGGCGCGCTCGACCTCGACCTCGGCTTGCCCGCCCGTGCCAGGGGCGCCGAACGCCTCGCGGACGGCAACGTGCTCGTGGGCGCCGACTCGGCGTACGTCCGGTGCGTGCTGCCCGTGGAGCTGACGGGTGATCTGGAGCTGTGGTTCAGCGCGTGGATGCGGGTCACGGAGCAGGACGCCCGGCGCGCCGCCGCGTCGTGGGGTGCGGAGTCGCTGCGGCTGACCGGCACGTTCGCGCACGACATCAAACCGTGGGAAGGACTCGACGGCGCCGAGGTCGTCGCGGAGGTCGTGGAGCCCGGCGCGCCGCCCGACCTCGTCGCGCACCCGTTGCTCGGCAGGGTGTGGGACCGCGACCACGTGCTCAGCGCGTTCCCGGTGGCGCTGCCGATCTCGATCCGGCAGGAGCTGCGCGGCCCGTGGAGCATCGAGCGCACCGCCGGCACGACCCCGCACCTCGCCGCGGAGGGCCTGAAGTTCGCCGGCCCCGGCCGCACGGTCTTCCTCGACACCCGCAAGGCACCCGGCGTGTCGGCCCGGTGCCTGTTGCAGATGTCGCTCGCGGGCGCGCCGTCCGTGCCCGCCGGGCAGCGGCTGCTGGTCGAGGACGGCGTCGAGCTGCGGCACTCGCTCTGGCTGACCACGATCCGGCACGAGTTCTACGGGCACGTGGCACGGGCCGGTGAACTGCTGATCGTCACGTGCCTGTACGACGACCCCGCCGACCACGCGTGGGCGCGGCACGTGCTCGGCAGCGTCCGCTACCGGGCCTGACCGAACGTCAGCCGCATGTCGTCGAGCGCGACGCTCACCAGCGGCGTGCGCCCGGTGAGGTAGCCGAGCGGCCCGCCGGCGGGGATCAGCCACCCGGTCCGGACCAGCCGGATCCGGCCGGACATGGCCGCGTGCGTGCGCACGTCCCTGCCGTCGAGGCGTTGCGCGGTGGGGCCCGCGAACCTCCACCCGCCGGGCAGCCGCAGTCCGCCGGTGACGGCGACCGCCGCGATCGACGAGCCCTCGCCGAACCGGGCGAGCTGCTTCGGGATGGCCCACAGTTCCCGGCCGCCGTCGCGCGAGGACTCGCTGTCGACCCAGATCTGCGGCACCGACACGGCCGGCGAGCCGCGGTCCCAGACCGGCGCGGCGACGAGCAGCTCGTCGTAGGACAGGACGCTGCCCGGTGCGTAGGTCACGAAGGCGACGGCCACGAAGGTGTTGCCCGCCAGCGTGATCAGCCGCGCTCCGGCCGGGAGGTGTCCGCTCGGGACGAGGCCGCGGGGAACTCGGAACACCGAGATCACGGCGGATCCCCGCAGGTGCCAGGGTTCGGGTGGGTACCGCACGCCACGACCGTACCGCGATCATGGTCGCCGCACGTGACGCACCGCGGACGCAACGTCAGGGAAGTCCCAAGTTTGCCCGCGTGAGCTGGACCACTCGGCGGAGCGGGCCGACGATTCCGCCATGAACGTCCTGCTGGCATTCGCACTCACCGCGAGCCTCACGTCTGCGGTGCACCTGCCCCCGACCGCACCGTGCCCGGAGAACGTCCCCGCAGGCACCACCTGCTACGAGGGACGGGACGCCAACGGCGCGTACTACACGATCGCCGTGCCCGAGAAGTGGAACAAGGCGCTGGTCGTGCACTCGCACGGCGGCCCCGACCTCGGCGACCCCACGCCCGAGCGCACCCGTGACGACCTGAACCGCTGGGCGGTCATGGCCGAGGAAGGCTACGCGTGGGCGGGCACGTCCTACCGGCGCGGCGGCTACGGCACGCGGATGGCCGCCGAGGACACGGACAACCTGCGCAGGACGGTCAGCGCGATGCTGAAGCCCCGCAAGGTGTTCCTGCACGGCCAGTCGTGGGGCGGCAACGTCGCAGCCAAGACCATCGAGCTGTACCAGGGCTACGACGCGGCCCTGCTCACCAGCGGCGTGCTGGCGGGAGGCTCGCGCGGCTACGACTACCGCGTCGACCTGCGCGCGGTCTACCAGTACTACTGCGGCAACCACCCGCGCCCGTCCGAGGTGCAGTACCCGCTGTGGCAAGGACTTCGCGCGGACTCGACGATGACGACCGCCGGCCTGCGCGGCCGGGTCGAGGAGTGTCTGGGCGTGGCGGGCAGCCGCACTCCGGAGCAGCAGCGCAAGCTCGACGACATCCTCGCGGTCACCAAGATCCCCGAGGAGACCCTGACCTCGCACCTGAACTTCGCGACGTTCACCTTCCGCGACATCGTGCACAACCGCCTCGGCAACCGGAACCCGTTCAGCAACACCGGTGTCACCTACCGCGGCTCGCACGACGACAAGGCGTTGAACGCCGGCGTGGAACGCTTCGCGGCTGATCCCGCGGCCCGCGCCGAGCTGGCCCACGACAGCGACCTGACCGGCAAGATCGGCATCCCGGTCCTGTCGGTGCACGCGATCGGCGACCCGACGGCGTTCGTCGAGCACGAGTCGGCCTACCGCGACACCGTGCGGAAAGCGGGCCGTTCGCACAACCTCGTGCAGACCTTCACGACCGAGGCGACGCACAGCGCGTTCAGCGACTCCGAGTACGCGGCCGCCATGCGGTCGCTGGCGGCGTGGGAGAAGTCCGGCGTGCGCTCCAACCCCTTCCTGATCGCGGCCTCCTGCCCGGTCCTGGACAGGAAGTACGGCACGGGCTGCTTCTTCGACCCGAGGTACCGCCCGGCCTCCTACGAGTCACGGGTGGCACCGCGCGCTTGACCTCCAGCCCGCTGGAGGTAAGACGATCTCGGCCATGAGCGACATCACCGAGATCGACCAGCTCGTGGCCACCGTCCAGCACTCGCAGCAGAACGAGCTCGCGGAGGAGTTCCTCGGCCTCTTCCGCTCCGACGCGATCTGGACGACCGCGCACGGCAAGCGCCTCACGGGACTCGACGAGATCGCCGCCTTCACCCGGCAGCGGCTGCCCGGCTCGACGAAGGAGTCGACCGCCACGTACGAGGTGGAGGACGTCCTGTTCATCCGCCCTGACGTGGCGGCCGTGAAGATCCGCCAGCGCCCGGTCACCCCCGCCGGCGAGGTGATCGCCGACCAGAAGGAGGGCTCGCCGCTCTACGTGCTGTCCAAAGAGGACGGTGTGTGGAGGATCGTTGCGGGTCAGAACACGATCGTGCTCTAGCGCCGGCGCCCCGTAGCTGCTTCACGGCGGGGAGCGGGATGGCGGTGCGCGCCGCGCCGCTGGGCGGTAGCGCCTGCCCTGCCGCTGGGAGGTAGCGCCCGCCAGTCCTGCCGGCTCGGCCTGAACCGGCAGGACTGGCAGGACTGGCAGGACTGGCCGAGCGGCCAGGCCTGCCGGGCTGTCGTGCTGCCGCTCCCGGCGGGTTGCCAGGTCTGGTTAGCCGCCAAGTCCCTTGAGCCGTCAGGCCGTCAGACCCGGCACGCCGGCAGGCATGCCGGACTGTAGGGCGCCGCTCCTGGCGGGCTGTCAGGTCCGGCGAGCCGCCAAGTCCCCTGGGACACCAGGTTCCATGGGCCACCAGGTCCCCCGGGCCGTCAAGCCCAACAGGCCGACAGGCCAGACACGCCGACAGGCCTGCCGGACTGTCGTGCCGCCGCTCCTGGCGGGCTGCCAGGTCCAGCGAGCCGCCAGTCCCCTGGGCCGGCAGGCCCGACAGGCACGGCGAGCCGCCACGGCAGGCGGGCCGTCACGCCAGCGGGCCGTCAGGCCGCTCGTAGGGACCAGAGGATTTCCTCGGACACCTTCCAGAGGTGGGCCGCTGCTTCCGGGTCCTGGGCGTACGGGGCCACGCCCCGCAGGTGCGAGCCGGCTTCGGCCGGTGCGGCCTCGGCGCAGTCCTCGAAGTAGCGGCCCGAGATGCCCGCCAGCAGGGGCGTGGTGGCGACCACCAGGGTGGTGGCGGCGCCCTGTTCCGGCGTCTTCACCCGGCGGGTGGCGGTGGCGCCGCTGCGGCGGAGGCGCTCCTGGAGTTCCTCGCGGGTCAGGTGGCGCTGGAGGTTGGTGGCGATGCTGCCGGGCATGAGGGCGTTCATCGTGATGCCCTCCGACGCCCAGCGGCGGCCGGCTTCCACGCCGAACAGGATGTTCGCGGTCTTCGACTGGCCGTAGGCCTGCCAGCGGTCGTACTCGCGGCGGGTGTAGTGGAGGTCGTCAAAGTGGACGTCGCTCATCAGGTGGGCCGACGAGCTCACGTTCACCACTCGGGCGCCTTCGGCCCGCATCGAGTTGAACAGGCCCAGCGTCAGCGTGAAGTGGCCGAAGTGGTTCGTGGCGAACTGGAGCTCCCAGCCCTCTCGCGTGCGGGACTGCGGGGTGGCCATGACGCCCGCGTTGTTGACCAGCAGGTGCAGCGGGCCGTCCCAGTTGCGGGCGAACGCCTTCACCGACTCCTGCTCGGAGAGGTCGAGGCGGGCGACCGTGATGTGCCTGTTGCCGGTGGACAGGGCGAGCGAGGTGGCCACCCGCTGGCCCGCGTCGACGTCGCGGGCGGCGATCGTGACCTCGGCGCCCGCCGCGGCCAGGGCGCGGACGGTCTCCACGCCGATGCCGGAGGCACCGCCCGTCACGATGGCGCGACGGCCCGCCAGGTCGGCTGCCGCCGCCACTTCCAGGGCTGTCGTCCCGAACCCGTAACCAGTCTTGATCATGCCTGCACCTTCAGCGTGTCCTCGGAGACCTTCCACAGCTGGGCGGCGGCCTCGGGGTCGGCCGCGTGGGCGGCCAGGCCGTTGGTCATGCCCTCGGCGTGCGGGAGCGCCTCTTCGCAGTCTTCGAAGTAGAGGCCAGAACGGCCTTCCACCAGGGGTGACACCGCGAGGACGAGCGTGGTGGCCGCGCCCTGCTCCGGTGACTTGAGCCGCAGCGGCCGGTCACCACCGCGCAGCCGGCGCCGTTCGGCCAGCTCCTCCTGCGTGATGTGGCGCTGCAGCGCCGTGAGGATGACGCCCGGCATCAGGGCGTTCATCGTGATGCCCTCCGACGCCCAGCGGCGGCCGGCCTCCACGCCGAACAGCACGTTCGCCGTCTTCGACTGGCCGTACGCCTGCCAGCGGTCGTACTCGCGGCGCTCGAAGTGGATGTCCTCGAACACCACCGGGCTCGAGAGGTGGCCCGCCGAGCTGACGTTCACGACGCGGGCACCCTCGGCGCGCAGCGCGTCGAACAGGCCCAGCGTCAGCGTGAAGTGGCCGAAGTGGTTCGTGGCGAACTGCAGCTCCCAGCCCTCCGGCGTGCGGGTCAGCGGCGCGGCCATCACGCCCGCGTTGTTGACCAGCAGGTGCAGCGGGCCGTCCCAGGCCCGGGCGAAGGCCTTCACGGACTCCTGCGACGTCAGCTCCAGCGGCGCCACGAGGATCTTCTCGCTGCCCGTGGCCGCGGACAGCTCGGCCGCGACCCGGCGGCCCGCCTCGACGTCGCGCGCGGCGATGGTGACCTCGGCGCCCGCGGCCGCGAGGGCCCGCACAGTCTCGACGCCGATGCCGGACGCCCCACCGGTGACCACGGCGCGACGGCCGGACAGGTCGATGCCCTCGACGACCTCAAGAGCGGTGGTCTCGAAGCCGAACGGGGTGGTGATGCGCTCGCTCATCTGATTCCCCAACCTTGTCGTACACTGAAACGGAGGTGCCTCCGGTTCGAGTTCCACCGTAAACGGAGGAGCCTCCGTTTAGCAAGTGACGTACCCCGTAGGAGTGATGAAGTGCGCGCTGACGCGATCCGCAACCGAGGGCTGCTGATCGAGGTGGCGCTCGACGCGTTCACCCACGAGAAGGACGTGACGCTCGGCGCCATCGCCAAGAAGGCGGGCGTGGGCATCGGCACGCTGTACCGGCACTTCCCCACCCGCGAGGCGCTGATCGAGGCGGTCTACCGCACCGAGCTGGAGAAGCTCTGCGACGCGGCGCCGGAACTGCTGGAAACCCACGAACCCGAGGCGGCGCTGCGGGAGTGGATGGACCGCTTCATCGCCTACGCGGCGACGAAGCGCGACCTCAAGGAAGCGCTGCAGGCCGTGATCGCCCTGGGCATCAACCCGTTCGAGCACAGCCGCGCGAAGATGACGGAGGCGCTGTCGAGCCTGCTGGCCCCGCTGCACGCGCGGACCGAGCCGCTCGACCTGATGGCGATGCTCGTCGGCGTCGCCCAGAACGGCGACCCGGACCAGGCGAAGCGGATGCTCGACCTGATCATGGACGGGGTTCTCCACGGCGCTTGTCCCGCGCCCGCTGCCGCTCGAACCGCTCCACCAGCACCGGCGACTCGTTGACCAGGAACGTGTAGAAGTCCCGCATGTACTCGAGCCGGTCGTGGGCGCGACCGGGACCGACCGCCTCCACCCCCGCCTCGACCGCGCCGAGCACGGCGTCGACGACGGAGTGCTGGCGCGAGTACAGCGTGGTCCAGGCGTTGTCGAGCATCCGGAAGTGCTCGCGCCGGCTGCCCTCCACGTAGACCCGCTCGACCACCCCCATCTGCACGACCATCCTGACCGCGGCCGACACCGACCCCGCGCTGACCCCCAGCTCCTCCGCGAGGTCGCCGGCGGTCAGCGACTCCTTCTCGGTGAACAGGAACGCGGACAGCACCCGCGCGCCCATCCGCTGCATCCCGGCGCCCACGAGCGTGAGGGCCATGTGCTCGGTCGCCAGCCTGCGCTCTGTCTCGCGCGTCACATCATCCCTGTCTTCAGAAATTTCTGAACGTTCGCTAGCCTCAATCCTAGGGGGAAGGGGCTGGCATGGCCACAGCACTCGTCGTCGGCGCCGGTGTCTCCGGACTCGCGACCGCACTCAGGCTGACCCGCAGCTGCTGGGACGTCGTCGTGCTCGACCACGGCCCGCACGCCGAGCACGTCCCGATCAGCGGCCCCGACCGCCACGCCGCCAAGCGGCTCGCCGCGCTGCCCTGCTCGCTGCACTACGAGACCCGGCACAGCACCGTCACCGCCCTGCGCCCGGACCGGTTCGGCGTCACGGTCGCCTTCAACGACCGCGAGGACGAGTGGTTCGACATCGTCGTGTGCGCCCAGCCCTGCTGCGCGGCCGAGCGATTACCCGGCCTGCGCCTGCAGGCGTGGTCACGTGACCACGTCGCCCTGCTGTACCGCGCCGTCCAGGACACCGGCCTCCCGCTGTGCGCGGCGGAGCTCCTCGCCGACGCCTTCGACATCCACACGGACTACCACGCGGCTTTTGCTTGGTGGGAGACCACTTTGAAGCCCCACTCCGTTAGGCGGGCCTTTACCCGCGTTCGGTAAGCCTGCCGACCATGACCACGTTACGGAGACGCACCTTCATCGTGGGCGGCCTCGCGGGAGCGAGCGCCGGGGCCGGCCTGGGACTGGCCGCCACCGCGCCGGCGAACGCGCTCGGCTACCCGTTCACCCTGGGGGTCGCGTCCGGCGAGCCGGCGGCGGACGGGTTCGTGATCTGGACCCGCCTCGCCCCGAACCCCCTCAACGCCGACGGCCTCGGCGGCATGCCGAGCGCCGACACGTCCGTCGAGTGGCAGGTCGCCACCGACGAGCGCTTCACGAGCCTCGCCCGCACCGGCGCCGTCACGACGCAGCAGGCGAGCGCGCACTCCGTGCACGTCACCCTCACCGGCCTCGAACCGGGCCGCGAGTACTGGTACCGCTTCCGCGCGAGCGGCCACATCTCCCCCGTCGGCCGCGCCCTCACGGCACCGGCCGTCGGCACCCAGCCCGCGCTGTCCATGCTCTTCGCGTCGTGCGCGCACTACGAGGAGGGCTTCTTCACCGCGTACCGCAGGATGGCCGAGGAGAGCCCCGACCTGATCCTGCACCTCGGCGACTACATCTACGAGGGCGCCGCGACCACCACGAAGGTCCGCAAGTTCGCGCCGGCCACCGAGATCAGCTCGCTCGCCCAGTACCGCGTCCGCCACGCGCAGTACAAGGCCGACCCCGACCTGCAGGCCGCGCACGCCGTCGCGCCGTGGCTCGTCGTCTGGGACGACCACGAGGTGGAGAACAACTACGCCAACCTCGTCCGCAACGACAGCAGCCCGTCCGGCGACTTCAAGGCCCGCCGCGCGGCCGCCTACAAGGCCTACTACGAGCACATGCCGCTGCGCAGCGCCCAGGCCCCGAGCGCGGAGAACATGCTGCTGCACCGCAGGGTCCGCTGGGGCAGCCTCGCCACGTTCCACATGCTCGACACCCGCCAGTACCGCGACGACCAGGCGTGCGGCGACGGCACCAAGGTCTGCCCCGACGCCGACGCCTCCGCGCGCACGCTCACCGGCAACTCGCAGGAGTCGTGGCTGGTCGACGGGCTGCGTCAGCAGCTCGGCACGTGGGACTTCCTCGGCCAGCAGGTGTTCTTCGCGCAACGGCTCGCCGCCGCGGACGGGTCCAAGAGCATGGACGCGTGGGACGGCTACACCGCCAACCGCGCGCGCATCCAGAACGCGTGGGACACCAACGGCAACAAGGGAACCGTCGTGCTCACCGGCGACGTGCACCGCAGCTGGGCCGCGAACCTCATGCAGAACTACGGCACCCAGAACCGGGTCATCGGCACCGAGCTCGTCACCACGTCGGTCACCTCCGGCGGTGACGGCAACGCGGCCGACAACAGCCTCAACCCGACGCTGAACCCGCACGTGAAGTACTTCAAGAACCTGCGCGGCTACGTCAAGACGCAGACCACCTCCACCGAGATGCGCGTCGACTTCCGCGCCGTCGACAAGGTCACCGTGCGCGACTACCCGGTGAAGACCGTCGGCAGCTACGTCGTCGAGGCCACCAACCCCGGATTGCAGGCGCCGTGAAGACACTGCTGATCGCGAGCCTCCTGCTGGCACCCGCCCCGATGTCGTGGTCCACGGTCAACAGCGACGCGACCGGTGACCAGGACAACGCCGCCGTCTCGGCCACCCGCAACGGCTACACGGCCGTCGTGTGGGAGGACGACCGCGACACCACCGACCCGGCCGACCCGGTCCACTCCGACGTCTGGATCCGCCTCTTCAAGGAGGGGTCGGCGGTCTACGAGAAGAAGCTGTCGACCGGCGGCTCCGGCTCCTGGCGCCACTGGCAGCCCGACGTGGCGCTGCACGAGGACGGCAGCGCCGTCGTCGTCTGGTCCGAGGACCCCGACGGCAACGGCTACTACAACATCGCGGTCCGCTCGGTCAGCGCGACGGGCACCGTCTCCGGTTCCGGCACGGCCAACGCGAGCGCCGACGGACAGCAGTACTTCCCGAGCGTGGCGGCCGATCCCGACTCCGGCGGCTTCGCGGTGACGTGGGAGGACCAGCAGGGCACGGCCGCGCCCACCGTGCGGGTGAGCGTGTTCGCGTCGATCGGTTCCAAGACCTACGAGGCCCAGGTCAACAACGCCGGCGGCAGCCACGCCAAGCCGCGGGTCGCGATGAGCGCCGCGGGCAACGCCGTCGTCGTGTGGGAGGCGGACGCGAACGTCGCCCGCAAGATCGTCACCGCGTCCGGCGGCGTCAAGCTCGCCCAGACCACGACGGGGCAGGGAAAACGCCCCGCCGTGGCGGCCTCCTTCAACGGCGACTTCGCGGTCGCCTGGGAGCAGTCCGGGGTGCGCTCGCAGTCGTTCACCCCGTCCGGGGCGCCGCGCGGCGCCGTCGCCGCGACCACCGGCGCCGACCCGCAGATCGGCATCGACGACCAGCTCGGCGTCGCGGTCACCACGACCGAGGCGCAGGACGTCCACACCCAGGTCTACAACCCCGACGGCACCACCACGGGCCGTCCCGAGCGGCAGCTCACGGTCTCGAACGCCACCGGACGGCAGGACGAGCCGGCCGTCGGTGTCGACCCGTGGGGCCGCGTCACCGTCGTCTACACCGACGACAACGACGGCAACGGGTTCGACCAGATCTACCTCGGCACCGGCCTGAGCACCCAGACCTGGTGACCCGGGGCCTGTCCCGCGGGGCTCGTCCGCGGTAGTCGCGGCCGGGGCACTAACGCCGGTCGAGAGGCCTGCGTCGCTGGTGCACGTCCACCAGCGACGCGGGCTTCCAGCCCGCCTGCACGTCGTAGGTGTCGGTGCCCGGCGGCACGATCTCGTCGATGCGGTCCAGCACGTCGTCGGTCAGCACCAGCGAAGCGCCCTCCAGCAGCGACTCCAGCTGCTCCATCGTGCGCGGCCCGGTGATCGCGGACGTGACCGCCGGGTGCGTCGTCGCGAACGCGATGGCGAGCGCCGGCAGCGTCACCCCCATCTCGTCGGCGAGCTCCGCGAACTTCTCCACGGCCTCGAACTTGGCCGCGTTGCCCGGCAGCGACTCGTCGAACCGGTCCGGCGTCAGCGTCGCGCGGAACGCCTCGGCCGATGCGCCGCGGCGGTGCCGGCCCGACAGGAACCCGCTGGCGAGCGGGCTCCACACCAGCACGCCCATGCCGAGCCGCTGACAGGTCGGCAGCACGGTCCGCTCGATGCCGCGCGCCAGCATCGAGTACGGCGGCTGCTCGGTGCGGAACCGCATCAGCCCGCGGTTCAGCGCCACGTGGTGCGCCTCGACGATCTCCGAGGCCGGGAACGTCGAGCAGCCGAACGCCCGGATCTTGCCCTCCCGCACCAGGTCCGTGAGCACCGACAACGTCTCCTCGACGTCGGTCGTGTAGTCCGGCCGGTGCACCTGGTAGACGTCGATCCAGTCGGTGTCGAGCCGGCGCAGGCTGTCCTCGACCGCCCGCACGACGTAGCGGCGCGAGTTGCCGCTGCGGTTGCGCCCCTCCCCCAGCGGGAAGTGCACCTTCGTGGCCAGCACGACGTCGTCACGCCTGCCCTGCAACGCCTTGCCGACGATCTCCTCCGAGTCGCCGGCGGAGTACATGTCGGCGGTGTCGACGAAGTTGATGCCCGCGTCCAGGGCGCGGTGGATGATCCGCACGCCCTCGTCGCGGTCGTCGTTGGCCACCGAGCCGAACATCATGGCGCCGAGGCAGTGGTGGCTGACCTCGATGCCGGTTCCCCCGAGTACGCGATAACGCATGTTCATACCGGCCAACCTAGGAACTAGAGACCACTCTAGGTCAAGCACCGGCCGGTGCCGGAGCACGACACCTATGCTCGAACCCATGCAGTTGAGCATCGGACAGGTCGCCGAACGCACCGGGCTGAGCGTGCACGCGCTGCGCTTCTACGAGAAGGAGGGCATCCTGGCCCACCAGGTCCACAGAGGACCGGGCGGCCGCCGGGTCTACACGCAGCAGGACGTCGAGTGGCTGCGCATGTGCATCATGCTGCGCACGTCCGGGATGCCGGTGCCGGAGATCCGCCGCTACACCGACCTGGTGCGCCAGGGCGACGGCAACGAGCTGCAGCGCCTCGAGATCCTCAAGGAGCACCAGGACCGCGTCGCGCGGCAGATGGAGCAGTTGCAGGACTGCATGGACCTGATCACCTACAAGGTCGGGCGGTACCAGGACTACGTCAATTCGATCGCCGCGAAGGCGGTCGGCCAATAACCTCGGTGCCATGCCCGTCGTGCTCTCGTTGAACATCGCCCAGCGAACGGTTCCCGTCGACTACGCCCAGGAGGGCGCCACCGGCATCGACAAGCGCCCCGTCGACGGCCCGCTCGACGTCCGCGCACCGGGCCCGAAAGGCACCGCCGGCAGCGGTGTCGCGGGCGACGCGATCGCCGACATCGTCCACCACGGCGGCGAGCACCAGGCCGTCTACGCCTACGCGCGCGAGGACCTCGACTGGTGGCAGGCCGAACTCGGCACCGACCTGCGCAACGGCCAGTTCGGCGAGAACCTCACCACCTCGGGCATCGACCAGACCCACGCCCGGATCGGCGAACGCTGGCGCGTCGGCACGGCGCTGCTGGAGGTCACCGCGCCGCGCATCCCGTGCCGGACGTTCGCGGGCTTCCTCGGCCGCACGGGCTGGGTCAAGCGGTTCACGCAGGTCGCGCGGCCCGGCGCCTACTTCCGCGTGCGGGAGCCGGGAACCATCGCCTCCAGCGACGAGATCACCGTCGTGCACCGGCCGGAGCACGACGTGACGGTCGAGCTGTTCTTCCGCGCCGTGCTCACCGAACCCGCGCTGCTGCCCCGGCTCCTCGAAGCCGGGGACTCCGTGCCGCCCGAGATCATCGACCTCGTGCACCGGCGCACGACGGTCCAGCTCGACTCCTAGGCCCTACACAGCAGGGAACTTGCGCACCCAGCGCTTCTGCCAGGGCGTCTCCACGGCACGCGGGTGGTAGTGCGCCCGCGTCCACGCCACGGCCTCGGCCGCGGGCACCCCGGCCAGCACCGCCAGGCACGAGATCACCGTGCCGGTGCGCCCGATGCCGCCGCTGCACGCCACCTCGACCCGGTCGCCGGTCAGCGCGCGGGCGTGCAGCGCGCGGATCATCCGCACCGCCGCCTCCTGGTCGCGCGGCAGGCGGAAGTCCGGCCAGTCGATCCAGTCGTGCGGCCACGGCACGTCCACGGACCTGGGCTGCAGGTACACCCCGTAGTCCGGGTGCGGCTCCACGAGCTTGCCGTCGCGCAGCCCGCGCCCCGTGACCACCGCCCCGTCGGGCAGCTCGATCATCTTCATGCGGTTTCCCCCCCCAGCCAGTGGTAGACCGTGGAGCTTAGGCGACCTGCGGCACCGGGCGCTGGAACGGGACCGGCTCACCCGCGACGCCCGGCCCGGCGGCGCGGTGTCCGAAGTGGACGGATGCCGGACGTCGCCGCGCACCCGGTTGCGGCAGTGGTACGCCCGGCGCGGTGCCTGGCAGCACGCGGGTCCACCGGGCGTACGTCCGCGTCACGCGGCTCGCCGCCCATCCGGCGGCGTTGGTCGCGCCGGCGGTGGTGTGGCGCGTGCTCAGCGGATCGCGCCCTCGGGCCACAGCACCGTGACGGGCACGCCCCGCGACCGCGCGTAGGCGACCACGTCGGCCGTCCCGCCGGGGCCGCGGCCGGGCTGCCCGTCCCACACGGCGAGCAGCGAGTCCGACTCGTCGACCATCCGCTTGCCCGCCTCCATGTAGGCGTGCGGGTCGGGCGTGACGTACGGCAGCTGCACCACCTTGCCCGCACGGGCGAGCAACCGGTCGTAGACGGGCCGGTACTCCGCCGGCAGCGTCTCTCGGTACCGCGAGGCCGGCAGCACCGCGACGAGCGACCCGCCCGCGTCCAGCACCGCCTGCGCGAACACGGCGTCCGCGCCGTCCGCCAGGCACGACACCCCGACGACGTCGCCGTTGGCCGCGACGACGTCGCGGATCATCCGGTCGACCCGTGCCTCCAGGTCGGTGGAGAGGCCGCGGTGTCCCGTGATGGCGAGCTGCATCTGTGCAGGATAGGGCGCGCGGCGGAGGATCAGCGGTGATTCCGCGCCGCGATGGACACGTAGTGGGGGTTCGTCATGACGCCGAGGATGTTGCCGAACGGGTCGACCACCGACGCCGTCACGAACCCCTCGCCGCGCACCCGCGGTTCGTCGTGCACCCGTGCGCCGAGCTCCGCCAGCCGCGCGAGGGTCGCCGCGAGGTCGTCCACGGCCCAGTAGACGATCTCGCCCGCCGGTCCCGCCGACGGCGTCACCTCGAACCGGCGGTCCACGATCCCCAGTTCGGCCTGGTAGTCGCCGATCCGGAACTCGGCGTACGCGAGCACCCCGTCCGGCGTGCTCCGCTCGAAGTACGCCTCCACGCCGAGGAACGCCGCGTACCAGGCGCGGGCCTCCGCGACGTCGTCGGCGAAGTAGGACACGGTCGACATTCCTCGCAGCACGACTGCCTCCGGAAAAAGTTGGTCGGTGTGTTTTCAGCTTCGGCCGTAAAGTGCTCATCCAGTGAGCACTTTCGCCGGGAACCTGGGGACATGCGCGCAGACCGCCTCGTGGCCACGTTGTTGCTGATGCAGGCGCGCGGCCGGATCACCGCCGCCGAACTGGCCGCGGAGCTGGAGGTCTCCAATGCCACCGCTCGCCGCGACCTGGAGGCGTTGTCCGCGGCGGGTGTGCCGGTCTACCCGCAACCGGGCAGGGGCGGCGGCTGGTCGCTGGTCGGCGGCGCGCGCACGGACCTCAGCGGTCTGACCTCGGCCGAGGCCCAGGCGTTGTTCCTCATCGCGGGCCCGGCGGCGTCGGTGGCGCCACAGGTCAAGTCGGCGTTGCGCAAGCTCGTGCGCGCGTTGCCGCAGACCTTCCGCGCCGAGGCCGAGGCGGCCGCGGAGGCGACGATCGTCGACACCGCCGCGTGGGGCGAGGACACCAGGGACCGGCCGGTGCTGGTCGAGACGCTGCAACTGGCGGTGGTGAAGCAGCTGAAGGTGCGGCTGACCTACCGGAAACGGGGGCAGGCACCGCAAGGCCGCACCGTCGACCCGTGGGGACTCGTCGACAAGGACGGCACCTGGTACTTCATCGCCGGCACCCCGGATGGCCAGCGGACGTTCCGGCTGGACCGGGTCCTGGGCGCCGTCCTCACCGGCACCCCCGCCGCCAAGCCGCCCGACTTCGAGCTGGCGGGCGCGTGGGACGAGGTCGTCACCGCCGTCGAACGGCGGCGCTCGGCGACGTCGGCGCGGATCCTGGTGCCCACGCGGTTCCTCGACGTCTTCCGCCGGCAGCACGGCCGCCACTGCCGGGTGCTCGAGGAGACCGGGGACCAGACCCTGGTCGAGCTGACCGCGCCCCGCCCGCTCGACATCGCGCGCAACGTCGCCGGGTGGGGCGGCCTGATCACCGTCGAGTCGCCGGAGGTCGGCGAGCACCTGGCCCGCCTCGGCGAGGAGCTCGTCAGCCGATACCGGCCTGCTTCTCCAGCCGGTCCAGCCGGGACATGATCATCTGCAGGACCGCGGCCGGGTCCGGGGCCGCCGCCTTCTGCTTCTGCAGGTGGATGATCCCGGCCAGCGCCGTCTGCACGGCCCGCCGCGTGCCCTTGAGGTCCGCGCCGAGCGAGCGCAGCAGCTCGCCGCCCCGGCCGTCGGGTTCGGCCACGAGCCCGAGCAGCAGGTGTTCGCAGCCCACGTAGTTGTGCCCGAACGCGATCGCCTCGACGACCGCCAGCTCCAGCGCGTTCACCGCGTCGGACGCGAACCCCGATCCGTCCGCCGCCGCCGGCTCGAAGCGCACGGCCTGCGGGTCGACGTCGATCGCGCGCAGCACGTCCAGCGCCAGGTTGCCGCCCTCGTCGACCATCGCCCGCGCCAGCTCCGCCGTGGTGACGACGGGTGACTCGGCGGCCATCCTGAGCACGGCGCGTAAGCGCTCGGTGAGCTGGGAACCCTTCTCCCCGTCCAGGTCGGCCACGGTGAGACCCCGCACGGCGGCGAGCCGCTTCACGGAGACCTCCAGCGCGCGCTGACAAATTGCGGAAACCGGGAGGTTGAGCTCCTTGACCGTTTCGGCCAGGTCATCGGGCAGGTACACGTTGATCTTCGGCATAACCCCATTAATACCCCCACATAGGGTTATGGTCAACGGCGAGCGCGGCAGCCGTCACACTTGTGGGTGATCAGAGGGGACGGGCACAGGCGTGGAGGAGAGCAGCAGGCTCATCGGGAGCCGCTACCGGTTGAGGGAGAAGGTCGGCCAAGGTGCGATGGGAGTCGTCTGGAAGGCCTATGACGAGCAGCTTCACCGCGTAGTAGCGGCGAAGGCGCTGCTCGCGCTGGACGGCATGGACGAGGCGAGGATCGCCCGCGCCAAGGCCAGGGCCATGCGCGAGGCGCGGCTGTCCGCCCGGCTGGAGCACCCGAACGCCATCCGCGTCTACGACGTCGTGGAGGAGGACGGCCAGCCCTGGCTGATCATGGAGTACCTCCCCTCCCGCAGCCTCGCCGCCGTGATCGCCGAGCAGGGAACGCTGCCGCCGCGCGAGGTCGCGCGGATCGGCTGCTACACCGCCGCCGCACTGGCCGCCGCGCACCGCCACGGCATCCAGCACCGCGACGTGAAGCCCGGCAACGTCCTGATCGGCGACCAGGAAGTCAAGATCACCGACTTCGGCATCTCGCGCGCCACCGGCGAGGACGCCACCGCCACCGCGACCGGCACCGTCGGCACGCCCGCGTTCTTCTCCCCCGAGGTCGCCCGCGGCGAGGACGCGGGGCTCGCCTCCGACGTGTTCTCGCTCGGCGCCACGCTCTACAACGCCGTCGAGGGCGGCCCGCCGTTCGGCACGGCGGACAACACCATCGCGATGCTGCACCGCGTCGCGAGCGGGTCGATCATGCCCCCGGCCAACGCCGGTCCGCTGCTGGCTCCCGTGCTGTTCCGCCTGCTGTCGAACGAGCCCGAGCGCCGGCCGTCCATGGAGGAGGCCGTGCACCTGCTCGCCTCCGTGGTGAACGACTCGCCGAAGGGGTCCGAGGCGACGGTGGTCATCCCGTCGACCGTCGAACTGCCCGCCGAGGCCCAGCCGGAGGAGAAGGCGAGGTCCGGTGCCGGTGCGGCCGCCGCCGGACTGGTCGCGGGGGCCGCGGCCGCCGAGGCCGCCGGACTGACCGCGCCGCCCGCGAAGCCGAAGACGGAGCCCGCAGCGGAGGAACCCGAGCCCGTCGAGGAGACGAAGCCCGAGCCCGTCGCCGCGCCCGTGGAGGAGGCCGGGCCCGTCGCGGAGCCGGCCGCCGACAAGGCCACCGCGGCGGCGCCGGTGGAACCACCCGCGCCGGTCCGCCCCACGCCCGTCCTTCCCGCCCCCTCGCGCGAGGAGGTGCGGGAGCCCGCCCCGAGCGGCCCGCCGGCACCGCCCGCGGCGCAGGAGGAGAACCGCCGCAGGTTCCCGCTCGTCCCGATCGCGATCGTGCTCCTCGTGATCGCGGTGGGCGTCGGCTCGTTCCTGCTGTGGCCCAAGGGCGAGAAGAACAACCAGGCGAACAACGCGCCGGCGTCCAGCAGCACCACCCCGCCGGCTGCGAACCAGTCCGAGACGCAGTCGCAGCCGACGACCACGTCCGAGACCCAGCCCCAGACGCCGCCCGCCACCGAGACCAACCCGCCGGCCAGCACCCCGAACCAGGGTCAGCCCCAGCCTCCCGCGGGCCCGCAGAACGCCCAGGAGGCGCTCACCGCCTACTACGCGCTGATCCCCGGCGACCTGCAGACCGGCTGGTCGCTGCTCACCGACTCGTTCAAGTCCGGCCGCGGGCTGAGCTTCGAGAGCTACCAGTCGTTCTGGCGCCAGTACAGCTCGGTGCAGCTCTCGAACTTCGCGCCGCAGGGCCCGAACGCCGTCACCGCGACGCTGCAGTACATGCAGGGGCAGAGCGTCGTTCAGAGCGAGACCGCCACGTTCACGTTCGTGCAGCAGAACGGCAAGTGGCTGATCAACAGCCAGGGATGATGAGGGCATGACCCGACGCGCGCTCGTCACCGGTGCCTCCCGAGGCATCGGTGCCGCCATCGCCCACGCCCTCGCCGCCGATGGCCACCGGATCGCGGTCCACTACCGCTCCGGTGCCGACGAGGCGAAGGCCGTCGCCGACGCGCTTCCCGGCGACGGCCACGTCACCGTCCAGGGCGACCTGGGTGCGGACCAGTCGGGCCGGGTCGTCGCCGAGACCGTCGAGAAGCTCGGCGGCCTCGACGTCCTGGTCAACAACGCGGGCATCTACTTCCACCACCCGATCGCGACGACGAGCTTCGAGGAGTGGCAGCAGGCCTGGCGCCGCACGGTCGAGCTCAACCTGTACGGACCGGCCGACCTCGCGTGGCACGCCGTGCGGCACATGACGAGCGGCACGCGGATCATCAACGTCGGCTCGCGCGGCGCCTACCGCGGCGAGCCCGACGCCCCCGCGTACGGCGCGGCGAAGGCCGGTCTGCACGCGATGACCCAGTCGCTCGCGCAGTCCCTGGCCCCGCAGGGGATCGCGGTCGCCGGGGTCGCGCCGGGGTTCGTCCGCACGGACATGGTCACCGAACTGCTCGCCGGTGAGGTGGCAGAGGCGATCCGCGCGCAGAGCCCGTTCGGGCGCGTGGCCGAGCCGGAGGAAGTCGCTGCGGCCGTGGCGTTTCTCGCCTCCCCGGCCGCGACCTGGTGCAGCGGCACGATCATGGATGTGAACGGGGCCTCCCACCTGCGCTGACGCGCGACCGGTCGACCGGAACCAGTTCCGGTCCGGCGCCGATCTCCCCACAACCGGTCTAGACCACTACCGTCGCGATGGGCGTTCGACGACAGTGGAAGGCAACCCCTGCAATGCGTTCATCTCGCTCCCGCCTCGGTGCCGCCGGCCTCGCGCTGGCCGCCGCCGCGGCGACGATCACAGTCATGGCGCCTGCCGCGCAGGCCGCCTACCCCGCCGGGTTCAAGAGCGTCGGCTACATGCCGTCGTGGGCGGGCAACGTCAGCTCGATCCAGTACAGCAAGCTCACCCACATCAACTACTCCTTCGTCCTGCCGAACGGCAACGGCACGCTCCAGGGCGTTCCGGACCCCGGCAAGCTGCAGCAGCTGGTGAGCCTCGGCCACCAGAACGGCGTCAAGGTCTCGATCGCGGTCGGCGGCTGGAACGACGGCAACGACTCGGGTTTCGAACAGCTGGCGGGCAACTCCGGTTCGCGCACGACATTCGTGAACAGCCTCGTGAACCTGGTCGGCCAGTACAACCTCGACGGTGTCGACATCGACTGGGAGTACCCGGACCCCGGCACGTCGGGGAACAACTACACGGCGCTGATGACGCAGCTGGGCAACGAACTGCACAGCCGCGGCAAGCTGCTCACGGCCGCGGTCGTGAGTGAGGGCGGCACGGCCAACGGCGTGCAGCCGGCGGTCTTCGGCGTCGTCGACTGGCTGAACATCATGGCCTACGACGGCGGCAGCCCGCACGCGAACTACGACTGGTCGATCGCTTCCGTGAACTTCTGGAAGGGACGCGGCCTGCCCGCGAGCAAGGCCGTGCTCGGCGTGCCGTTCTACAGCCGGCCGACCTACATCTCCTACAGGGACCTGGTCGCGCAGGACCCGGCGAACGCCAACCGCGACAGCTACAACGGCAACCAGTACAACGGCATCCCCACGATCAAGCGCAAGACGTCGTGGGCGCTGGCGAACGCGGGCGGCATCATGAACTGGGAGCTGTCCCAGGACACGACCGGCAGCACGAGCCTGCTCAACGCCATCTGGGAGACCGCGAACGGCGGCACCACTCCCCCGCCCACCGGCGGCACCATCACCGGGTTCGGCGGCAAGTGCGTCGACGTCGCGGCGGCCAGCTCCGCCAACGGCACGGCGGTGCAGCTCTACACCTGCAACGGCACCAACGCCCAGCAGTGGTCCCGCAACGGCAGCACCGTCCGCGCCCTGGGCAAGTGCCTGGACGCGAACGGCACGGCCAACGGCTCCGTGGCCCAGCTCTGGGACTGCACCGGCGCGGGCAACCAGAGCTGGACGCTCGAGTCGAACGGCCAGCTGCGCAACGCGGCCTCAGGGAGGTGTCTCGACGCCACCGGCAACTCCTCCGCCGACGGCACGAGGCTCCAGCTCTGGGACTGCGCCGCCACCGCCAACCAGCGCTGGACGTTCGCGTAGGAACTTCAGCCCGATGACGCAGGCGATGATCCCGGTGAGGAACACGATCTTCCAGACGGAGACCGCTTCCGCACCGGTGATCATCGCCCACGTCACGGTCAGCGCGGCGCCGATCCCGACCCACACGGCGTAGGCGGTCCCGACCGGGATCTTCCTCATGCCGAACGACAGCCCGACCATGCTGAGTGTCGCGGCGACGAGGAACAGCACGTAGGCCTCCCGGGACAGCGCCGTCGCCCAGACCGCTTCCAGCACAGCGCTTCCCAGCAGCACACCCCAGTGCATTCAGCTCACCACCTTCAGGCCCGCGACGCAGCCGATCAACGCGGCGAGCAGCAACGCCTTGGCCACGGTGAGCCGCTCCTGCCGGCGGACGACCGCCACGAGCACCGTGAGCACGGCTCCGATGCCGACCCACACCGCGTACGCCGTGCCGACCGGGATCTCCCGCATCGCCCACGCGAGCCCGACGACGCTCAGCGTCATCGACACGACGAACACCACCACCGGCCACGGCCGGCGGAACCCCTTCGACGCCGCGAGCGCCGTGGCCCACACGGCCTCCAGCACGCCCGACGCCACCAGCACCACCCAGTACATTGGTACGACCGTACCAGAAAAACCCGCGGCCAGGATTCCGGACCGGGCGTGGAGAACCTGTCGGTCGTCGGCCCGACGCCGCGCATCGCGTTCTTCGGCGACCAGCGTGGCCGGCATCGCGAATGAGTAGCCGTACTCATGACATGTCCGGTGTGACCCAGGACTCTTGAGTCCATGACCTCGAAGCCCGCGAACACCCCGACGTCCGGCGCCTTCTACATGCAGGCCGTGCTGTCGTTCGGGTTGTCGATGACCGCCGTCGGCATCGGAGTCGTGTTCCTGCCCGTCAACGGGTGGGTGCGCGCGTTCCTGGGCATCGCGATGCTCTACACGGTCACGTCGGCGTTCACGCTGGCGAAGGTGATCCGGGACCGGCAGGAGGACTCGTACATCGCGAGCCGGGTGGACCGGGCGCGGCTGGACAAGCTGCTGGCGGAGCACGACCCGTTCAAGCTGGACGCGGCCTGACACAACGAGAAGAGCCCGGCCACCGAGTGACCGGGCTCCCTCACGGGCACGCTACTTCGCCAGACCGTCCTCGACCGCCTTGATGATCGCCGGACGCAGCTCGGCCGCGGAGATGATCGCGTCCACCGCCCCGACCTCCACCGCGCGCTGCACGCTGTGCACCCGGTCGAACTCCGCGGCCATCTCGTTCAGCTTCTCCGTCCGCACCGACTGGCGGGTGGAAGCCAGCTCCGCCGTCAACGCCGCCCGCTCGGCACCGGAGGCCTCTGCCACGGCGGACTCCAGCTTCTTCACCCGCGGATCGTTGGCCGTGCGGCCGTCGACCTCGCGGGCGAACACCACCGCGGCCGCCGGAGCGCCACCGATGACCGAGGCGAACGAGCCCTCGACCGCCAGCACCGTCATCGACGGGTTCAGCGCCTTCGAGAACACCACGAACGCGCCGCCGTGGTACCGCGAGATCACGGTGAACACGATGGGGCCGCGGAAGTTCACGATCGCGCGGCCGATCTCCGCGCCGTACTCGAGCTGCAGCTCGCGCATCGACTCCGGCGAGCCGTCGAAGCCCGACAGGTTCGCCAGCACGACCAGCGGGCGGTTGCCCGACGCCGCGTTGATCGCGCGGGCCGCCTTCTTCGACGACTTCGGGAACAGCGTGCCGGCGGTGTAGGTGTCCGGGCCGTCGGTGGGCGGGAAACCGGTGCGGGCCACGCCGCGCGACTCGACGCCCAGCAGGGTCACCGGGATGCCGCCGAGGTGGACGTCCTGGACGACGGCGGTGTCGGCGTCGGCCATGCCCGCCCAGCGCTCCAGCACCTCGTGGTCCTGGTCGGACAGGGCGCGCATCACCGTGCGGATGTCGAACGGCTTCTTGCGGTCCGGGTTGGCCTCGGTCGAGAAGATCTCGCCGACCGTCGTGAACGGGCTGTCGCCGACCACGTGCGGGTAGGACGACACGTCGCGCGACGACGGGTCCGAAGTGGACACGCGGCGCGGGCCGGCCTCGCCGGGCGCGATGTAGCTGTGCTCGTAGTGGGCCAGCAGGACGTCGAACGCCGAGCGCAGGTTCGGGGCCCAGTACTGCGCCTGGCCGTTCGGGCCCATGACGCGGTCGTAGCCGCCGATGCCGTAGTTGTCCTCCGCCGAGACGCCGCCGGAGAAGTCCAGGGCCTGCTTGCCGGTCAGCACCATCGCCGAGTCCGGCGTCATGACCAGGATGCCCTTGGTGTGCATGAGCATCGTGGCCTCGGCGTTCCAGTACGGCTGGGCGCCGACGTTGATGCCGTTGACGACCACGTTGATCTCGCCGCCGTCCTGGGTGAACTCGACGATCCGCTTCAGCGCGGCCGCCACCCAGTCCATGTTCTCGACACCGGAGCTCATCGAGATCTTCGCGCCGGAGGAGAGCGAGAACCACTCCAGCGGCACGGAGAGCTCCGAGGCCAGGTCGATGGCGTGGATCACGCGCGAGCACTCGGGTTCGGCCAGGGCGCCCAGGGACTTGGTCGGGTCGCCGAGCAGGACGACGCGCTTCATGCCCTCCGGGTAGGCCGGGGTCGGCGTGGTCACCACACCGACGACGAGGCCCGCCTTGTTGCCGCCGCGCGGGCGGTCCACCGGCACCAGCGCGCCGTCGACGAGGTCGTGCTCGACGAACGAGCCGCCGTCGCCGACGAGCATGTCGACCAGCTCGTACGGGTAGATCGTGCCGCGCGACTGGGCCCGCAGCACGTTCTGGCGGTAGTCGTCGAGCGGCTGGATCGGCTCGGTCGGCGGCTGCACGAACGAGAACGACACGCCGGCGCCCGCGTCCTGGGCGATCCGCACGCCGATGTCGGTGAGCTCACCGGACACCGGGTCCTTGCGGCGCGCCAGGAACAGGACCTCCTCGAGGTCGAGGCCCGTGGTCGTCGGCAGCACGCGCTGGCCGATCGCGTCGAGGTCCTTCGAGCCGAGCTCGGTGGGCGGCCACGCGTAGAGCACGACGCGGTTGGTCGCGAGGCGCGTGCGGCCGCCGGACTGCGCGCGGGCGCGGCGGATGCCGTCGAGGCACGTCGCGAGGACGTCCTCGGCCGCGGGCAGCGCCACGATCCGGCCGTCGTCGTCGCGCAACGGGGTCAGGTCGCGGACCTGGCCCAGCGCCACCAGCCGCTCGTCGGACTTGTTCGACTTCGCCACCGCGCGGAACAGGTACACGTCCTCGTCCACGGAGGACAGTCGCGTGAGGTCGAACTCGCGCAGGCGTTCCAGCTGCATGCGTTCGGCGATGCGCGGGTGGAGCCCGCGCACCAGCCTCTCCTCGGCGAACCCGTTGGACGACGGGCGGAACGTGAAGTGGTGGTGCATCGACTCGCCGCGGCGGCCCGCCACCGTGGTGGTGATGCGGGTGATCGTCGGCGGCAGCGGGTGGGCGGCGAGCGCCGCGCCCAGGCCGGCGGCCATCTCGTCCTGGTCGGACGGCCCGTCGGGCCAGTTGACGTAGAGGTCCGCGACGACCGCGCTGCCGTCGCCGTGCTTGACGACGTCGCCGACGGCGTCCACCAGGGACGGGAACTCCACCGCCGTCGACACCAGGCGGGTCTGCTCCGGCTCGTTCTCCGCGAGGAAGAACGAGCCGGTCACGCGCGGGTTCGCCAGCGCCTTCTTGGTGTAGTAGCGGCGGGCCAGCACCTCCAGCAGCGGGGTGTTGTCCGCGCCGGGCTTGCCGATGCGCTGGCCGAGCAGGCGCACCAGCGGCTCCGCGGACGCCACCATCGCGACGATCCGCTCCTCGCGGTCCGCGGCCTGCGGCTGCGCGTCGAGGTGGATCAGGTGGCGGCGGACCTCGGTGTGCACGCGGGCGCGGTTGCGGCGCACCAGCGGCTGGGCGAACCAGGTGAACACGACGCTGCGGGCGAGGTCGGCCACCGCCGGGTAGCGGACCTGCGTGGCGGCGATGATGTGCTCCAGCACCAGGCCGACGCGCACCCGCTCGGACTCGACGGGCGGCGCCTCCCCGACCCACTCGCGCAGCAGGGCGGTCGCGACGGCCGCGTCGAACACCCCGCGGCGCTGCGCCACGAAGATGCGGAACACGGCCTGCTCCAGCGCGGGGGTGCGGTCGAGCTCGGTGATGCCGTAGTGGCCGACCACGTTCGTCAGCCGGGCGCGGAAGCCCTCCGGCAGCGCCGCGCGGTCCGCGTCGAGCGTCTTGAGGTAGGTGTGGAAGTGCTCGCGCGGCGAGTGGATGTGGTTCTCCGGCTTGGTCTCCTCGCCGGCGGGCCGGTTGCGCGAGAGGTCGCAGAGGTCGGCGAAGATGCCGAGCAGCTCCGCCTCCGCGACGAGCGGCCGTTCCTTCAGGTCCTCGCGCGCGCTCAGGTAGTCGGTCAGCACGCGGTCGGTGTCCGCGGCGGTGGTGTCGAAGCCCAGCAGCAACGCGCGCAGGTCGGCCTGGCCGCGGGCGGCGAGCTCCTCGGGACTGACGTCCGTGCGCGGGGCCGGCAGCTCCAGCTCGACCGACGACTCGGACTTCGCCTCCTCGGCGGTGCCGTCCGCGTCCTCGACCTCCTCGAGCTTGAGCAGCGCGCCACCGGCGGGCACCTGCGTGCCGACGACGACGTTGAGCTCCTTCAACCGGGCGCGGAACGGCGCGCGCAGCACCGTCTCCATCTTCATCGCCTCGAGCACGAGCACCGGGGCACCGGCCTCGACCTCGGCACCGACCTCCAGCGGGGTCGCGACGACCAGCGCGGGCATCGGCGAGCGCAGGACGCCGCCCTCGTCGCGGGTGACGCGGTGGGTGACGCCGTCGACCTCGACCTGGTGGACGGGGCCGTGCGTGCCGGTGACGACGCGGAACCGCGTGCCGTTGACGGTGATCTGGCCGACGTGGTGGTCGAACCGCTCGACGTCGACGTCCCCGGTCAGCACCGTCGCGGAGTCGGCGGCGGACACGCCCACGCGGTACTTCGCGGCACCCGTGCGGGCGACCTGCACCACGTACGGCTGGCCGCGCAGCACGAACTCGAGCTTGCTCGCGCCCTCGTGGTTCGTGCGCGGCTGGCCACCGCGGGCGGAGGCGAGCAGCTGCGCGAGGTTGAGCTGCTCCTCATCCTCGTAGACCTCGATGCCGGCCGCGGCGAGCGCGATCGCGGAGTGGCGGTGCGAGACCAGGCCGCCCTCGGCGCGGACCCGGTCGATCCAGGACGTGTCGGCGGAGCCGTCGATCACGGCGGGCTCGTCGAGCAGGTCGAGCACGAAGCTCTTGTTGGTCGTGCCGCCCTCGATGATGACGGTCGTCTCGGCCATCGCGCGGCGCAGCTTGCCCAGCGCCTCGTCGCGGTCGCGGCCGTAGGCGATGATCTTGGCGATCATCGAGTCGAAGTCGGCGGGGATCTGCGAGCCCTCGGCCACGCCGGTGTCGACGCGGATGCCGGGGCCGGCGGGCAGCTCCAGGCGGACGATCGTGCCGGGGCACGGCGCGAAGTCGCGGTCCGGGTCCTCGGCGTTGAGGCGGGCCTCGACGGCGTGGCCCTGCTCGACGGGCTTCGCGCCCTCGAGCCTGCCGCCGCCCGCGACGTGCAGCTGCGCCTTGACCAGGTCGAAGCCCGTGGTGATCTCGGTGATCGGGTGCTCGACCTGCAGGCGGGTGTTGACCTCGAGGAACGCGAAGAGCTTCTCACCGGGGTGGTAGAGGAACTCGACGGTGCACGCGCCGCGGTAGCCCACGGCGTTCGCGAGCCGCTCGGCCGACGCCTTCAGCTCGTCGACCTGCGAGGGCTCCAGCACGCAGGACGCCGACTCCTCGATGATCTTCTGGTTGCGCCGCTGCACCGAGCAGTCGCGGACGCCCAGCGCCCACGCCGTGCCCTGGCCGTCGGCGATGACCTGCACCTCGACGTGCCGGGCGCCGGTGACGAGGCGCTCCAGGAACATCACGCCGGAGCCGAACGCGCGCGCCGCCTCCAGGCTGGTGCGCTCGAAGTTCTCCTCCATCTCGGCGGGAGAGGTGATCTTGCGGATGCCGCGGCCGCCGCCACCGGCGGTCGCCTTGAGCATCAGCGGGTAGGTGACCTCCTCGGCCACCTTCAGCGCGTGCTCGAGGTTCTCCACGGCACCGCGCGACCACGGCGCGACCGGGACCCCGACCTCCTCGGCGATCAGCTTCGAGCCGATCTTGTCGCCGAGCTTGCGCATGGCCTCCGCGGACGGGCCGACGAACGTGACGCCGACCTTCTCGCAGAGCTCCGCGAACTCGGGGATCTCGGCGACGAAGCCCCAGCCGACCCACGCGGCGTCGGCCTTCGTCTCGACGAGGGCGGTCTCCAGCACCCCGAGGTCGAGGTACGGACGGTCCGCCGCCAGGCCGAGGTTGTGGGCGAGGTCGGCTTCCCTCACGAAGGGCGCCGACTTGTCGACATCGGTGTAGAGGGCAACGGTTTCGATCCGTTCCCCTGTCTGGGCGGCGAGCTCACGGACGGCGTGGATCAGCCGCATGGCGGCTTCCCCGCGGTTGACGATCGCTACTCGACTGAACAACGACTTGACTCCTCGCGGACATACGACCTCAGCGGCAGTCGCCGCCCAATCGAGTACACACTCTCGTCTACTACCCGGTAACAAAACCGCTGGAGCGGAACGAGTTGAGCAGCGTGCTTTGTATGAAACCAACAAGGCACCAGGTCCTCGGCACAGCTTCACTTGAGCCCGTGGCCCAACTCACCCGGTGAGAGCTCCCCCGGTGTCCGCTCCGGGGGAGCCGGGAGCGTCAGTCCCGCGGCACCCGGAGCACGTCGCCCGGCGTGACGACGTTCGGGTCCGTCACGACGTGCGGGTTCGCCCGGACGAGTCGCGTGTAGAGGTTGCCGGAGCCGTAGAACTGCGTGGCGATCGACCACAGCGTGTCGGCCGGCTTGACCACGTACTCGCCGTACACGCGGTAGTCCGGGACGATCCGCGGCCCGTAGACGACCGGCACGATGACTTTGTCGAGCTCCGCTCCGTCCTTCGGCGAGCGCCAGAACACCTCGACGAAGAGCCGGTCGAGCGCGAACGAGGCACCGGAGACGTCGACCTCCAGCCGGAACTGCCCGTGGCCGCCCTCCCCGTCCCCCGCCGTGAAGCCGCCGACGACCTCGTCGTGGCCCTCGTGGATCCGGTAGCTGAACGCGGCCTCGAACGCCCCTCCCGCGGTCCCGGCGATCTGGACGCGGCTCCCCACCAGGCCGAGCGGTCTCGGCTGTTGAACGTCGATGGACATGGTGATTCCCCTTCCCCTCGCATGCAAGATCGCGGGAGGACCCGGAGGTGTTGCCGTGGTTCACCCCGATGGCGCAACGGGGTTCTACCGTCCGTCGCCGAAACACCGGTTCGGCGGACACGCCGGGGCAGGCGCGACATCCGGATGCCGCAGGCGTTCATGTCGGCCCTCGCGGGGTAGCCGCCGGTATGCGACCAGTTCAGAAGGCTGCCAGGGTGGTCGGCGCGGTGTTCCTGCTCGTCGGGGTGCTCGGGTTCGTCCCCGGCGTCACCGCGCGGTACGACGAGCTCGCCCTCGCCGGCCACTCCGGCGCCCTGCTCCTCGGCCTCTTCGCCGTGTCCGTGCTGCACAACGCCGTGCACCTGCTCTTCGGCGTGGCCGGCCTGCTCGCCGCGAGGACGACGCAGTTCGCGCGCGCGTTCCTCGTCGTCGGCGGCGGCCTCTACGTGGTGCTGTGGGTCTACGGCTCGGCGATCGGCGAGCACTCCGACACGAACGTCCTGCCGGTCAACACCTCCGACAACTGGCTGCACCTCGGCCTGGGAGCGGTGATGATCGCGCTGGGCGTCGCCACGACCGCGGTGGAACGGCGCCGCAGCGACTCCCCGGTCAATTGAGCAGGGCGATCGAGATGTTCAGCGCGCCGGCGAAGCTCACCCACGCGAGGTAGGGCACCAGCAGCGCCGAGGCGGCCTTGCTGCGCCACGAGAACACCACGATCAGCGCCACGATCGACAGCCACAGCACCACGATCTCCGCGAACGCGAACTCGAACCAGCCGAGGCCGAAGAACAGCGGGGTCCACAGCGCGTTGAGCACCAGGTTGGCGCCGAACAACAGCAACTCGCCACGCCGGGCGCCATTTCGCCACGCCAGCCAGCCGGACAGCGCGATCAGTCCGTACAGGACGGTCCACACGGGACCGAAGAGCCAGGCGGGCGGCGACCACGACGGCCGCTGCAGCGCCAGGTAGTCCTCCCCCGCGGACACCGAGAAGAGCGATCCCACGACCGCGGTCACGACGACCGCCGCGATGAACAGGAACAGCACGCGCACCGGGTGGTGGCGCATCGGCAACGTCGTCATCAAGAACCCCCGACAGGCAGAGCGCGAACGATGGCGAGCACCGTCGAACGGCTGGGCGCCGCTCGTTCGGCGTCGTCGAGCAGGGACAGCTCGTCGGCGAGCACGGCTTGGCGGATCTTCTCGAACCGGCCGGGCAGCTCGCGCACGAGCACCTCGACCAACCGGTCGCGCAACGCCCGCCCCGCGGCGTCGTCGGACGGCAGCCGCCGCCAGTGCGAGCGCAGGACGCGCTCGGCGACGTCCTCGCCTCCCGCCGCCCACAGCAGGCGGATCATCCGGTCGGCGAGGCTCATGCCCCCGAGTCTAGATTCGACTCAGAATCGTTTCAACCGCACCGCGCAGCGTGTCGACGACCGACACCCCCGGCGGCAGCGGCACGCCGTCCCAGCCCGCACCCGCGACCAGCACCGGCACGTCGGCCAGCGCGGCGAACGGCACCTGGTCCGCGTGCGCCCGGTCGTGCGCCCACACCACCACGACCCGGGGCCGCACCTGCCGCACGGCGCTGACCAGCGCGGCGGGAGGCACCCTGGCGCCGAGGTTGCGGGCCACGCAGCCCTGTTCGGCCAGCGCGGCGGCCAGCACGTCCATCGGCAGGCTGTGCTGGTCCTCCGGCGCGCACGCCAGCAGGACCGCGGGCGTCCCGACCGCGACGCCCGACGCTCGCATGGCGTCGGTGATGCTGCCGCTCGCGACGTGCTCGATCTCGATGCCGGCCGAGGTCGACGCGACCCGTTCGCCGAGCTCCACCAGGAACGGCACGAGCACCGCGTCCCAGGTGTGCACGACGCCGTGGCGGGCGATCAGGTCGGCGGCCACCCTGCGCATCCCCGCCGCGTCCATGCGGTCCGCGGCGGCCAGGAAGTCCAGGTCGTCGGGCGCGACCAGGGTCGCGGCGGCCGACGCGGGGGCCACCCCCGACCCGGTCAGCTCGACCATCCGCTTGAGCCGGGCCAGGTCGTCGTCGTTGTACCGGCGGTGCTTGCCCTTCTGGCGCGTGCTGGGACCGAGCCCGTACCGGCGGTCCCACGTGCGCAACGTCGTGGGCGCGACGCCCAGCATCCGCGCGACCGCCCCCGCACTCCACTCCACGACTCACCTCCGCTGCACCGATTCCTAATCGCAATGCGCGGGACGCCGGGGCGGCAGAGACCGCTCCGGCGTCGCGGCGACGCTACTTCCTCTTGCCCGCGAAGAGCTCCTTGACCTGGTTGCCGCGCCGGCGCAGACCCCACTTGGTCACGCGGATCAGCGCCTCGCGGACGATGTTGCCGCTCATCTTCGACTCGCCGAACTCCCGCTCGAGGAACGTGATCGGCACCTCGCGGACCCGGAAGCCCAGCTCGATCGTCCGCCAGAGCAGGTCGATCTGGAAGCAGTAGCCGGCCGAGGCGACCGAGGCGAGGTTGAGCTTGCGCAGGGTGTCCGCGCGGAACGCCCGGTAGCCGCCCGTCATGTCGCGGATGTTCGCGCCCAGCGCGAGCCGCGAGTACAGCGAGCCGCCGAGCGAGAGGAACTTGCGCTGCGCGGGCCAGTTGACGACCTCGCCGCCGGGGACCCAGCGCGAGCCGAGGACCAGGTCGGCCTTGGGCAGCGCGTCCAGCAGGCGGTGCAGCTGCTCGGGGGCGTGCGAGCCGTCGGCGTCCATCTCGCAGATGACGCCGTAGTCGCGGTCGAGGGCCCACTGGAAACCGGCGACGTACGCGGCGCCCAGACCGGCCTTCTCGGTGCGGTGCATCACGTGGACCCGGTCGTCGGCGGCCGCCATCTCGTCGGCGAGCTGGCCGGTGCCATCGGGGCTGCCGTCGTCGACCACCAGGACGTGCACGTCCGGCAGCGCCGCGTGCAGCCTCTTGACGATCTTTCCGATGTTGTCCCGCTCGTTGTAGGTCGGGATCACCACCAGCACCTGCCCGAGTTCCTGGTCAGGCTGCTGCGCCATTCGAGTCCTTCCGTCGTCGTGTGAAGCCCAGCGCCAACGCCACAAGGCCCGCAGCGGACATCACCCACTCGGGCCAGGCTCCTAGCCGAGTCGCCAGCGTAGTCTGCGTCCGCAGCGGCAACGTCGCCACCAGGGCACCAGGCTCGAAGAGCCCAGTCTTCCGAGTGACGGAACCGTCGGGTTCCACGATACCGCTGACCCCGGACGTGGCGGCGACGACGACCGCGCGCCCGTGCTCCACGGCGCGCAGCCGGGACATCGAAAGCTGCTGGTAGGTCATCTCCGTGTAGCCGAACGTGGCGTTGTTCGTCGGGATCGCGATGATCGTCGCCCCGGCCGTCACGGAGTCGCGGACCACCGAGTCGAACGCCACCTCGTAGCACGTGTCCAACGCCACCTTGGCGGGTCCCATGACGAAACCCTCCGGGTCGGTGCCGGGCTGGAAGACGCCCGCCCGGTCGACCTCGGCGGCGAAGAGCCGGAAGAACGAGCGCATCGGCATCGTCTCGCCGAAGGGCTGCAGCTTGCGCTTGGTGTAGGTGTCGGTCGGCCCCTTGCCCGGCTCCCACAGCACCACGGTGTTGCGCGGCAGGTTGTCGTTGCGGTCGACCACCACGGCGCCCACGGCGATCGGCGCCTTGATGGCGGCGGCGGCCGCGTCGATCACGGCGGCGGCGTCGGCGTTGCGGAACGGGTCGATGTCGGAGGAGTTCTCCGGCCAGATGACGATGTCGGGCTGCTGGGCCCGGCCCGCGGCGACGTCGGCGGCGAGTTCCACGGTCCGCTTCGCGTGGTTGTCGAGCACGGCCCGGCGCTGCGCGTTGAAGTCGAGGCCCGCGCGCGGCACGTTGCCCTGGATCGCCGCGACCGTCACGGTGCCGCCGGAGGGGTCGACGCCCACCGGCACGACGAACCCGACCAGCAGCGGCACCACGACCAGCGGCAGGCCGAGTTTCCAGTTCCTCAGCAGCCAGAACAGCCCGAACCCGGTCAGCACCACCGCGAACGACACCAGCGGCGCTCCCCCGAGCGACGCGAGCGGCAGGTACCAGCCCTCCGGCTGGCCGAACGCGATCTTGCCCCAGGTGAAGCCGCCGAACGGGAACACACCGCGCAACGCCTCGTCCGCCACCCACAGCAGCGCCGCCCACAGCGGCCACCCCGGCACGCGGGAGACGGCCGCCATCGCGGTCGTGCCGATGGAGATCATCAGCGCGCACGCGAGCGCCAGCGGCAGCCACGCGATCAGCCCGACGAACTCCCCGGTCCAGCGCAGCAGCGGCACCATGAACCCGAGCCCGAACAGCAGCCCGTAGCCGAACCCTGCCCGCGCGCGGCGCCGGTGGATCGTCCAGGCCAGCAGCGCGAACCCGACCGGCGCGAGGAACCACAGCGGGCGGGGCGGGAACGACAGGTACACGAGCACGCCGCCGGCGACGGCGAGCAGCACGCGCGTCAGGAACGGCGGGCTGAATTTCCGCCTGCCTGTGGGCAATTCCGGCGATTCCGGCGCGATGGGGGGTGCGACCACCCGATCAGCCTACGAGGCCAGGAGTACACAGGACGTCATGACATACGTGGATCTTGTGTTGCGCACCCTGTCCACCGGCGGCGAGACCGAGGCGTTGATCGGCGGCGACACCAGACTCACCCGCTCCCAGGCCCGCGACCTGGTCTTCCGCCTGGCCGACGGCCTCACCCGCCGCGGCGTGCGCCCCGGTGACGGCGTGGCGGTGTTCATCGGCAACACGCCGGAGGCGGTCCTGCTCACCGTCGCCGTGCACCTGCTCGGCTGCCGGCTCGTGTACGTCCCGCCCGAGCCGGGACCGGGCGAGCTGGCGGCGTTGATCGAGAAGGCCGAAGTCGCGGCGGTGGTCGTCGACCCGGGGTTCAGCGACCGGCTCGACGGCTGGCACCTGCAGGACCTGCCGGGCGACCCCGTGGAACGCACCCCGGCCGCCGACTTCACCACCGTCAGCTACACCGGCGGCACCACGGGCCTGCCGAAGCTCGCCGTGCACCCCGAGAGGTCGAGCGTGAAGTGGGAGGCGGTGCGGCGGATGCCTCCCTCGACCATGCTGTGCAACACCCTCATCACCCACGGCAGCGGCGCGGGCGTGACGCGGATGGCGCTGGTGACCGGCTCGAAGCTGGTGCTCGGACCGTCGAGGTTCGACGCGGACGCGTTCGTGCGCCTGGCCCGCGACGAGGAGGTCGCGACGACGATGTTCGTGCCACCGATGATGTACGAGGTCCTCGACCACCCGGACTGCCCCGGCCCGCAGTTCCTCGGCGTGAGCGTCGGCGGCGCCATGCTCTCCCCGCACCGCCTGCGGCAGGCGGTCGAGCGGTGGGGGCCGGTGGTCTTCCAGGCCTACGGCATGACCGAGGCGCTCGGCATCGCGGTCATGCCCGCCACCGAGGTCGACCTCTCCCGGCCGGAGACCCTGCGCACCGTGGGCAGGCCCGTGCCGGGGATGGAGGTGGAGATCCGCGACGGCGACGTGTGGGTGCGCGGCCCGATGGTGATGGAGGGCTATTGGGGTGAACCGCCCTTGCGCGAAACGGCGGACGGCTGGCTCAACACCGGCGACATGGGCTATTTCGATGACAACGGTTACCTGTACCTGAACGACCGCAGCAAAGACGTCATCGTCACGGGGCGGACCTCGGACAACGTCTACTCGCGACTGCTCGACGACTTTCTCGTGACGCTGCCGGGCATTCGGCAGGCGGCGGCGGTGGGCCGTCCGGACGACGCGTTGGGCGAGGTCGTGCACCTGTTCCTGGTCACCGACGACGACAACGCTGTCGATTTCGACAGCATTCGCGATTCGGTCGTCGCCGAACTGGGTGAGCTTTACCAGCCCAGCGGGGTCACGATCGTGTCCCAGCTGCCCCTGACAAAGGTCGGAAAGGTCGACAAGCGCCGGTTGCGTGCGCGGTTTCGGTAAGGTTCCACGCAAATCAGGAGGTGACGGCGTATGCCCCGTCCAAGCGTGGAAGCCGAACGCAAGGCGCAGATCCTCGCGTCCACCTGCAAGGTGATCGCGGCCGAGGGTTTCCGGCACCTCCGCGTCTCCGACGTGGCGAAGGACGCGGGCGTCTCCGGTGGCACGGTCCACTACTACTTCGAGACCAAGCGGGAGCTGACCGACGCCGCGTTCGAGCACTGCTTCGAGCAGTCGGTCGCCCGCCGCCGCTGGATCCTCGAGTCGGAGGAGCCGCCGCTGTCGCGGCTGCGCATGGTCGTCGAGTCGTACCTGCCGGAGGGCGCGGAGACCGTCGAGGCGTGGAAGGTCTGGGCCGAGCTGTGGGTCGAGGCCATCCGCAGCCCGGAGCTGCAGGAGCTCAACGAGCGCTTCTACGGCGAGTGGCGCGACATCGTCGCGAGCATCTTCCGCGCCGGCCAGGCGTCCGGGGACATCCTCGCGCCGGGCGACCCGGTCGTGCTGGCGAACATGATGGTCAGCATGCTCGACGGCCTGGCGCTGCAGGTGCTGGCAGGCTCGCGGGCCATGACGGTCGACGTCATGCGGACCACCTGCCTGCGGTTCGTCGACCAGCTGTCCACGGCGTCGGTGGGGTAGCTCACCCCACCCTGGTGGTGGGGCAGGCCCCATCGGGGTCGAATCAGGGTTGGTCCCGATGTGGCAGATCGGCGAAAACGGGCATCCTCGAAGCATGACCACGACAGCAGCTTTGAGCAGGCCCAGGACCAACCGGATGATCGCGGGTGTGTGCGCGGGGCTCGCCCAGCGCTGGGGCATGAAGGCGGGCACCGTGCGCCTTCTGTTCCTGCTGTCCTGCCTTCTGCCCGGACCGCAGTTCGTCGTCTACCTCGTGCTCTGGGTGATGCTGCCCGACCGCGGCTACTGATCGGCCAGGTGATCGCTGCCCCGCGCACCCCGGTGC